>NZ_JAMZMM010000547.1 GCF_024178385.1 Limnofasciculus baicalensis BBK-W-15
GTAGGGAGTGGGGGAAGAGAGTTTTGAATTTTGAGTTTTGAGTTTTAAGTTTTCTCCTCTGCTCTCCTGCTCCCCTGCCCCCCTGCTCTCCAGCCTCCCCAGCCCTGTCTTGACAATTTCCCACTTTTGTGCATGATTACAACTATGGTGACTGCTATTAACTTTGCCAGCAGCATTAATCCCTAAACCAGTCAGTACACTTAGAGCAGTTGTGGTTCCACCCACTACACATTCAGCAATAATCAGATAACCATCAGCAGCAGCGGCAGCCAGTTTTCCCCCCCACATTAAGCCTTGCATAAATAAATGATCCACCGTTTTCCGAGGTAAAGCCTTGCCTGTGGAGACACATTGAGCTGGAATACCTCCTAAATCAATTGCGGGTACAGCGGGAGGTTGGGGCAAACCAGCATTAAAAAGATAAACAGGTAAATCAAATGCTTCCACAACAGCGCGGGAAATAAAAACAGGTGATGCGCCAGCGGTTAGAGGTGGTAACGGATATGTTGGTTGTGGGGTAACTCCATTAACCAAAAATTCCCCATCTGCGATCGCAGTATACTTTCGATCTTCCGGTGTTGCACCCGCAGCGGAAATACCGGGGATTAAACCTGTGGCAGTAAATCCCAAAATGCAAGCAAGTATCGGCGATTTACCCCGATATTTGTCTAACCATCGATTGGCTTTGTCTGATTCGGTATAGATTCTGATAGCGTCCATTGTAACGAAAGAGAGGATATCCGCGATCGATCGTAAACCATTTCACACTTGCTAACTTCAATAGGACTTACCCAAAGTATCTATCTGTAGGGTGCGTTATGCGCAAGCTAACGCACCATTCCCACTCTTAGTAACGTCACTGCGTCCTATTCCAGATGTTTTAACCTATAGGTATAAAGGCTAACCCTCAACCAGGTTACTGTATTATACTATAATTAGGTGTAAACTAAAGTTGATCTATGCCAGCTAAAGATTTATTTCATAATACAGTTAAAACATCTATAGAAAAAGATGGGTGGGAAATTACTGACGAAAATCTATTTATTAAAGTTGAGGATATTGATTTTTACATAGACTTAGCCGCCGAGAGAATCTTAGCTGCTGAAAAAACTGGTAAAAAGATAGCAATAGAGATAAAATCCTTTCTCGGTGCTTCAGATGTAACTGAATTTCACCTAGCACTAGGTCAATTTCTCAACTACCGTGCGGATTTGGTATTAGCAGATGTAGCTTTTTCAGTATGTAATTTTGCCACAACTGATTTAGGATTGCTATAGTATATAGTGGTTCGATAATCTCCTGATTAAGATACCATCAGAGTAAAAAACAACACCATTAGAGAAAGGATTGCAGTACAATTAAATAGCTAGCCTAATCCAGATTACTACAGCACGGAATTTATGACTGCTGCTTCACCATCAATTTGCCCGTTTTTAGCAGGTGGGATGCTGACGGAACGCATGTTCTTTGTTGGGCGAGATGATGAAATTCGGTTTATTATTCAGAATATGGCGAATGCCCAACCGACTAGCATCAATATTGTGGGCGATCGCAAAATAGGCAAATCATCCCTACTCTATCATATCTACCAGACTTACGAAGAGCGAGTCCCTGGCTACGGACGACAACCACAGGATTTTGTGGTGGTGTACCTGTCGCTGAAAAGTGCCAATTGCCGGAAACCTGATGATTTCTATCAGGCAGTCGCCCAAGAATTGCTTAGTAGAGGTAGCGTACAAGCCAATCCAGCTTTGGCGCAACCGCTTCAGGTGACTCCCTTTGATGTCCATGCTTTTTCTCAGGCAATGGGGAATTGGAAGCAGGCAAAGGTGTTACCTGTGATTTGTTTAGATGATTTTCAAGAACTTTTAGAACCAAATAGTCTCTTTGACGATCAGTTTTATGATAATTTGCGATCGATAGAAGACCGAAGTCAGTTAATGTTGGTGATTGGTTCCCGCAAGAAATTGAAAGATTACACTAGTCGGGAAAGTGGGCGAACTTCCGGCTTTTTTAATGTATCTCAGACTTACATACTACAAGGTTTTAGCCCCGCTACAGCCATGGATTTAGTTCGTTTACCTGGCGTAAATAATCCGGCATTGAGTGAAGAAAGACAGAATTTGGCGATTAAGTGGAGTGAAGGGCAACCTTACCTCTTGCAGTTAGCAGGGAAGTGTTTATGGGAAGCACAAAAGCAAGATCGTCCGTCGGAGTGGGCACAGCGTCGGTTTGAGGAAGATGCTAATCAAGTGCCCACATCTCGTAACTATGGACGGATGATTTTTATGGCTATTGGGCGGATTGGTTTTTGGGGACAGAATTTAGGAAATACAGCAGACGATTGGAGCAATTTCCTCAAGGGAATGATCACTATTGTTACTGTACTTTTGTTGCTATTTGGGGTTGAAAAATGGCAGGATTTTACTAATTTTATGCAGCAGAGTATCAATGATATTTTGCAGAATGCTCAAACAAAGGAAGAGGAAAATAAATAATGACAGCAGATCGCATTTGGCAATATATTCGGGAATCTGGACAACTGCTGTACTGGATTTATTTTAAGCCCTTTACTTTGAACGATAAGTTACAGGAAATTCACCCAGATTTAAAACTAGATACTAATCCATTTACACTCAAGGCTGAGTTTCCTCGCAATCCAGCACTGAAACGCTATGCAGATCAGGTGTGGTGGCTGACAGTTGTTACGCCAATCATGGCTACGATTTTTATCGCTCCTTTTATCTCAAGATTTAATGAGGGAGAGTTTAATTGGTTACACAGTGGGTTTTTTCTCACAGGTTGGATTCTAGGATTATCCTTATCTACTCTTAACTCGAAAAGGTTAATTGACTATGCCTGGTGGTTTATTTTCCCTGTGATGGTAGCGACATTTTTTTCGAATGGAGGTGTCGCGGGAGGTGTCGCGGGAGGTGTCGCG
>NZ_JAMZMM010000548.1 GCF_024178385.1 Limnofasciculus baicalensis BBK-W-15
CCCCACTCCCCACTCCCCAACATGAGCAATAAATGGGTATCAAAACAACAACGAGCTTTAGAAATTCTGATTCGTCTGAAGCGGCTGTATCCCGATGCTGGCTGTACTCTCAACTACGACACGCCAGTACAGTTATTGGTGGCAACAATACTCTCGGCTCAATGTACCGATGAACGGGTGAATATGGTGACACCAGAATTATTCCGCCGATTTCCTGATGCTGGTGCGATCGCAAATGCTGATATCGAAGTTTTGGAAAATTTGGTACGTTCTACTGGATTCTATCGTAATAAGGCGAAAAATATTCGAGGAGCCTGTCGGATGATCGCAAATGAGTTTGGCGGTGAAGTACCCAAACAGATGGAAAAACTCCTCAAATTACCAGGGGTAGCCCGGAAAACAGCAAATGTGGTATTGGCGAATGCTTATGGAATTAATCAGGGTGTCACAGTAGATACTCATGTCAAGCGTCTAACACAGCGTTTAGGTTTGACTGAATATACCGATCCAATTCGGATTGAGCGAGATTTAATCCGCATGTTACCACAGGAGGATTGGGAAAATTGGTCAATTAGATTGATATACCATGGTAGGGCAATTTGTCAAGCTAGAAAACCAAATTGTCAGGATTGCGAGTTGAGGGATTTATGCCCGACTTCAGGGAATGAGGAATAGGGGCAGGCGGCAGGGAGGAGAGTTTTAACTCAAAACTCAAAACTCAAAACTCAAAACTCTCTTCCCCATCCCCTGAACTCAGATAAGATAGAGAACAGTGTCTTTATTTCGGGAAACGCCAAAGGTTTATGGCTAAAAAGAGTATGATTGAGCGGGAAAAAAACCGCCAAGAGCTTGTAGATAAGTACGCTGCCAAGCGAGCAGCTCTTAAGGAGGAGTTTGATAAGGCTAAATCTCCTTCTGAGAAAATGGTGATTCACCGGAAAATCCAACAGTTACCGCGCAATAGTGCCCCAACCCGTCTGCGGAACCGTTGTTGGGTTACAGGCCGTCCTCGTGGATACTATCGCGATTTCGGTTTATCTCGCAACGTGCTACGGGAATGGGCGCACAAGGGATTGTTACCTGGTGTAGTCAAGTCTAGCTGGTAGTATGTTGGTTCTTGTTGGTTGTTTGTTGTTGGTTATTTGTTGTTGGACAGGGATTCCTCCTGCGGCTGACATGCGAAATCCCTGCTCTATAAATTAGGCTAAGAGCTGCAATTTGGTATAAGCTCTTTAGGAACAACGAACAACCAACAACTAACAACCAACAACCAATAACTAAGCACCACAGCAGCGATCGATGCCAAGACTATCTAAGAGTAGATCGCTGACGGCATTCGCGATCGCAAATTCACTGTAAAAACTTTCCCGGAAGTCAAATGCTTGCATTTCGGTGACAATGGCAATCACGAGGGAACCGAGATCGTTTTCACCTTCCATCCGTTGGCGGACAAAAATTTGGGTAGCGCGAGTGGCTATTGTTTGATTAACTGTCTCTGGGATAAATTCGCTATCGAGCCAGTTAACCAGTGCTTCTCGCAACCATTTCCCTTCTTGTTCGGGATTGGTGACTGGTGGTAGAGTTATAGGTGAAATTGGTTCAGCCATGGGTTGAACTGTTATGGTAAATCTAGTTTAACTGGTTTTGATCCTATAGAAGAGAGATTATGATACGAGTTCTGTGCTATGGAACTTGACATTTCTGCCATTATTGATGGATATGCCCAAGGTTACTTCTTGATGGCAAATGATAACGGGGCTTTAGATTGGTATTCTAGCCGTCAGCGGGCGATTATTCCTTTAGATGAAAGGTTTCGCTATCCTAAATCGTTACAGCGTATTCTGAATCAGGAACGTTTTAGTGTGGCGATTAATCGGGATTTTAAAAGTGTGGTTGCGGGTTGTGCTAACCGAGAAACTACTTGGATTTCGCCACAACTACGGGAGATTTATTGGGCACTTTATGAGGCGGGTTGGGCTTTTAGTTTTGAAACTTGGTTGGGGGATGAGTTGGCGGGGGGAATTTTAGGGATTGCCATTGGGGGTGCTTTTATTGGGGAATCAATGTTTTTTCGGATTCCTGATGGATCGAAGGTGGCGATGGTAAAATTAGTGGAAAGATTGCGATCGCGCGGTTTTATCTTATTTGATGCTCAGATGACTAATCCTCATTTAGAGCGTTTTGGTGCTTATTTGATTAAGGATCAGGAGTATCAAGTTTTGTTGCGTCAGGCTTTGCGGCTGCCCTGTGCTTTCGATAGGTTGAATTAGGGAATGGAAGACAGGCTAATGGCTAATTGTTAGTGGTCTAGTTGATTAATAAATGATAAAGTTTTAATCCCTCTACAATTATCCCAGATTATCTGGATCTATCCCTAACTCTCGCAACTTTTGCGCTAATTTTTGGGCGCGTTGTTGAGCCAGTTGTGTCTAATTCTTGATACTCTGTTAATTTCTCGCTCTATTCCTTTCGATAAGTTGGGGAAACTACTTCTAGTACTAAAATTGGGACAACTTTTTCCTCCCATATTACATAACTGGGGCGTAATTCTTCATCAAACTGCCAACGCCCGCCGACTCCATCGCACTAAACCATAAAACCTGCACGTTTTGGCGATCTAGAACTAGAGTATAATTATCTAAATGGCGAAGGGCAACTTAGTCCGACAGAAGTTAGTCAACTCGATGCTTTAATGGCAGTTTATCGACGAGGTTTGGTTCGTAAAGCGAAAGCATTACATATTTCTGTAACTCGCGGTTTGCGCACTGCTTTGAGTTAAAATTATAAGTCGTTAATAGTTGGATTAAACTGACAATTTATCCCATTTGCGATAACCCGGCAGTGGTTCAAACCACTGCCTAATAGCTCAAGTCAGTTAAAACTGACTGGGATAATAATTTCAGTCCATTTTAATGGACTTGAGCTATTAGCCGTAGAAT
>NZ_JAMZMM010000549.1 GCF_024178385.1 Limnofasciculus baicalensis BBK-W-15
ACAGCAGAAGGGACTACTCTAACTTTACACCATAACCGCCTTGGCGGTTGCTATACAGTTTAACTGCGCCTTAGCTTAATATCGTCGTTTATGGGGACGGCTCTCCAGGAGTTACGGTGAGATAGCGATAGACAAGGCAGTTAAGGCATCAATAGTGAGAAGAGGGTGAAGCAAGAGGATATAAATATTTAGGGTTTGTTGCCAAGGTTATCGCCCTCTTGCTACTCTGCGAGAACGCTAGGCGAACACCCCTACCCCTACCAATTTCTGTTTGTCCTAACCACCTTGGCGACTGCTATAATTCAAACTTATTAAAATTGTATTGGTTTTTACCCTGCTCCCTGCCCCCTACCCGCTGCCAAAACTGGGGATTTTCCACCACAAGTACGGGAGAGTATCGTTACCGTCCCTTTGCCAAGTCTGCATAGACCACAATTTCCCACCCTAATACTAACAGCAAGATTAGTTCAACTCCACCCAGGATATGAATTGCCAAAACTGGATTGGGCACTAATACCCAGAATGCAACTAAGGCGATAATTCCTGAGACAACAAAAGTGATTTCATCAATGATAAGTTGTTCAATTTTACGGCGGGAACGACGCAAATCGCTGCGGTGGGCAATCTCCCAGCCAAAGAGAGATGCTAAGTCTCCATATCCGGTTTTATCTTTGACTTTTTCTACCAAAGTGAGCCGAATATAGCGACCAATTGCGGAAATCTTTTCATCATTGACTAGGTATGTCCAGCCGAGAATTAGGCAAACCCAGGGGAGGACTAGAAAAGCGTAATAGTTGGTGGTGTTGGAGATGGCGAAGGAGACAACTGCGCCGAAGACGCTCAAGGTAACGTAGAGGAGGTTGTCGCGGAAGCCAATTCGCTGAGTTTGTTCTGCTTTGAGTTTGTCGTATTCTATCAGCCACACTTTGAGCATGGGATCTTCAGTCATTTTGTCCTCCGATTAGTTTTAACTGCCATTGTGCGCGATCGCATCGTGGAGGGCAAGGGAGGGGGATCTCATCCCAAATCCGTTGCGATCGCCCCTTTTTTAGAGCGATGCTTAAGATAAGGCGATCTGTTGTAGAAGTCTGTTGAGAGCGTTATGATGCCAACAAGAGATAATGGTGCGGTTCAATGATACAAGTTCTCGATCGCGAAACTCTCGAACAGCGAGTGGTGCTTCAGGGCACATGGGCACAATTTAAGTTAATCCAGAAGGCTGTGGAAGATTCGCCCAAAGTCAGATTGTCTTTTTTTGCAGGCGCGATCGAGATATTTATGCCGGGATTCCAGCACGAAAATTTCTCCGAAATTATTGGCTACTTGGTGACAACTTTTATGCTGATGAGAGGTGTCAAATTTTATCCTTCTGGTTCGATGACGCAGGAGAAGACGGGAGAAGCTTCAACCCAGGCAGATAAATCGTTTTGTTTGGGGGAAGTTAAATCAATTCCCGATTTGTCGATTGAGATAGTTTATAGCAGTGGTGGACTGAAAAAGTTGCCAAAATATAAGGCTTTGGGTGTACCGGAGGTGTGGTTTTGGGAGGATGGTACTTTGCGACTCTATCACCTCCGGGAAGATGGGTATGAGGAAGTATTTCGGAGCGAACTTTCAGGGTTGGAAACGCTGAATATTGAGTTGCTAAAACGGTGCATTTTGATGGGTGAGACTAATTTTGGTGAAGCGGTGCAGGTTTTTCAACAGGGAATTTAGATCGGGGGGGAATAAAATATTTCATTTTATAGTTAACTATGGGTTTACATAATTTATATTCAGCAGTACGAAAATAACTCTAGGCAATCAAGGAAAAATTTGCCAAGCTAGAGGAAGTAATTCTGGGAATTCTGTATGCCTTGCGCTGTTATCCTCACTGCTATTCCTTTAGAGTATATGGCGGTTCGCATTCATCTGACTGACCTACGGGAGGAGATGCACCCGCAAGGGACAATTTACGAACGCGGCAAATTTATTGCCAACGGGAATTCGTGGGAAGTCGGGATTGTTGAGGTAGGTGCAGGTAATGCGAGTGCCGGGGTGGAAGCGGAAAGGGCGATCGCCTATTTCAATCCCAGTGTCATCCTGTTTGTGGGAGTTGCTGGAGGCATCAAAGATGTGGCGATCGGTGATGTGGTAGCCGCGACGAAGGTCTATGGTTATGAGTCTGGCAAGGCAAAACAGAAATTTCAACCCAGACCCGATTTAGGGCAATCTACATACAACTTAATACAGCGATCGAGGGCTGAATCGAAGAAATCGGACTGGCTGCAAAGGCTGGCATCTGCACCGGATTCAAATCCCTGCGTATTTGTTGCACCAATTGCCGCCGGGGAAAAAGTGATTGCTTCAAGCAAGTCTAATGTTTTTAAGTTTATCCAGTTGAACTATGGTGATGCTGTAGCTGTGGAGATGGAGGGGCGGGGCTTGCTACAAGCGGCTCATGCCAATCACCAAGTATCGGCACTGGTGATCCGTGGGATTTCTGACTTGATTGATGGTAAAAGTGAAGCCGATGCAGGTGGTTCTCAGGAAATGGCTGCACGGAATGCGAGTGCGTTTGCTTTTGAGATTCTGGCAAAGCTTCAGATTGAGGAGGCGGGTAAGGCATCTTCCCAACAATCTACTCTGCCACTCCTTTTACCTAAATCTGCTCAAATCATCAATTTTGACTCTACACCTCCAAAAGTTTTTATCAGCTACAGTCATGACTCCCAAGAACACAAGGAGCGGATTCTGCAACTTGCCGATCGCTTTCGCGAGGATGGTATTGACTGCGATATCGACCAGTACGAAGATTCGCCGCTTGAAGGATGGCAGCGCTGGATGCTGAACCAGGTTGAAGCAGCAGATTTTGTGCTGGTTGTCTGTACGGAACAGTACCATCGGCGATTTCGGGGGCATGAAGAAGTGGGAAAGGGTAAGGGCGCAACTTGGGAG
>NZ_JAMZMM010000110.1 GCF_024178385.1 Limnofasciculus baicalensis BBK-W-15
AGTGGGGAATAGGGAGTTTTAACTCAAAACTCAAAACTCTCTAACCTCTAACTTGCCACTTGCTTGAGGAGGGCAACCCACATATCTGGGGGTGCAGGGTAGTAGTTGATTTTATCAACTTTATATTGCTCAGACTGATAGTCGTCTTGCAAAATGAGGTAGTCCCCTGCTTGGATTCCTTCCCCAACTCCCGTCATGTAAGCCATGATTCCTCCATCCTTCGGTGCAAAGACGTGATCGTGGGCTTCTTCAGACTTTCTATAATAATGAGTCTGAGTATGTTTCGCTGCTTTGTATTGTAAAGATGATATAAGCATAGATCAAAAAGTGGTATTTATGTGGTAGATAGCATGAGCCAAGATTTGGCTGATTTCGGATCAATGACATTTGCCTGTCTGTTTTTGATCTCAATGTTTATTGTTAACTGTTCTCTTGGTTTACCGTCTAAGCATAATGGCTGATTTTATATCAGCATAATGGCTGAAAGTGCGTAATTTTACGGTTGCGGATCTGGCTAATCTAAAATAAGTATTAACAAAGTTGATTTAGATAATATAAAAATGTAAAATTAAATAATTTGTGTCTGTAATAAAATCCGTTCTAGTGACTCAGTAAGTTTACTGAAGCTGACCTGACCAGATACTGATAATGTAAAGAAAAAATAATTTATTTAGATGAATGTTAAGGTATGTTTTAATAAAACTTAGCATAGTTCGGGACAATTATGTGGATAGCAATGAGCTATGCTGGTTTGCGATCGCGGACTGTGGCTGGAAGAAGCTCTCAGACTGGACACTCATCGCATTTTGACTCATTCAAAAGGAGTAAAGTATGATTCCAGGGGAAATGATTGTTGAAGATGGAGAGATTGAACTGAATGTGGGTCGTCCTACACTACTATTGCAGGTGGCGAATACAGGGGATCGCCCGATTCAGGTTGGTTCTCATTTCCATTTCTATGAGGTGAATGACGCATTGGAGTTTGACAGGGAACAAACTAAGGGAATGCGGTTAAATATTCCGGCGGGCACAGCAGTAAGATTTGAACCTGGAGATGAACGGGAAGTTGAGTTAGTGCCGTTTGTGGGTGAGCGTAAAATTTATGGGTTTAATGGCAGAATTAATGGATTAGTCGTTGGTGATTAGTCATTGGTCATTAGTCAGATGACGTGGTGCATGAGGATTAATGCAATAACCCAACCGACAAGATTAGGCGATCGCACTATAATTTTTTAGGGCAGATTATTCATTATGACTATTAGTCAATATCACTCCTATCTTTCTCCAGAAGACTACCTAGAAGCCGAAAAAGATAGTCCCATCAAACATGAATACATTCAAGGGCAAATCTATGGCATGGCAGGAGCCAGTGATGCTCATGTTACCATCACAGCTAACGTAGTTGCTTTGCTGAGGAATCATGTCCGGGGCAGTGGCTGTCGCATTTATGTGACAGATATGAAGGCAAGAATTGAATCTCTCAATATCTTTTACTACCCCGATGTGATGGTTACTTGCGATGCACGGGATAGGAACTTTGACTACTTCAAACGCTACCCTTGCTTAATTATTGAGGTACTTTCTGATAAAACTGAAGGATTCGATCGAGGAGATAAATTCACAGACTATAGTGAGTTAGAAACCCTACAAGAATATATCCTGATTAGTCAAAAACGGATGCGGGTAGAATGTTTTCGCCGTAACTCAGAAGGGCAATGGGTACTCTATCGTTACAATGAAGGCGATGAATTCCATCTGAATAGTATTGGGTTTCACTGCCAAGTTGAGGTATTGTATGAAGATGTTTCCTTTAGTCCTGCTGAAGATTAATTTAGATTGTAGAAACTCAGATTCCGGTTTGGCTATTGGTTAGCCTGGACTAGCAAGGGGCAAGTGAAGGGGAGCATCCCGATTTGGAAGAAATGGAGATTGTATTCTTGCTCCCCCCTTTGACAAGGGGGGCAGGGGGGGTAAAAACTTTGTCAAAAAACGAGTATCTTTGCCAAAGTGGGATGCTCCCCAAGTGAAGCCTATTTGTGAGAAGATTACCCGATGCTAACCGCTGCTGATTTGGTAAATACATGGCTGTATGCAGAGGCTGATCCTGAAGAGATTGAAAAGGCAATTGCGCGGTAGGAGGGAGCTTAATCGTGGTATCGCTTTATGCCGATGAGGGATTTCCCAAGGTGGTTACGGGGCTACTGCGTCAATTTGGTCACGATGTCCTGACGGTACAAGAAGCAGGGCAAGCCAATCAGCGAATTCCTGATAACCAAGTGCTTGCATTTGCGACGATTCAGGGGCGGGCAGTACTGACAACCTGAGAGAAGTGGATGAGTTGAAGCGCGATCGCTCTTTTGCCCACGCTATGTTTCATGGCGATCGCGCTAATGGATGTTGGGTAACATACGTCAGCCTAACCTACGGCGAGAGGCGATCGCTCTGTTGTAAGGTTATTTGGGTTTTTGGATGCGATCGCAATTTACCTGTAAAGTAGTTACGATCGGATAGTTGAGCCTATAATTAGAATTGTTGGGGAGACTTCAAAGCATGAGTAAAACTGCGGAAAAACTTAAACTCGAACTTTCTCAGCTTTCTGCAAAAGAGCGTGCTGAAATTGCCTACTTTTTAATTCATTCTCTTGATGAGGGTATAGATGATAATCTAGAAACTGCTTGGGATAAGGAATTAACCCAACGGTTGCAGGATATTAATCGCAAAACAGCTATTGGAGAACCATTATCTCAAGTTTTTTCTGAGTTACGAGAAAAGTATTCGTGAAGTTTATTATTATCCACACCGAAGCTCGAAAGGAGCTTGATGCTGCAATAGCTTACTATGAAGCTCAAAAAGTAGGCTTGGGACTAGATTTACTGTCTGAAGTGGAAAAAGTTCTTCTTAAAATTCAGCAAAACCCCAATTTAGGAACCCCACACAAGATTGAAGGAATACGTCGTTATGCTATTCAGCGTTTTCCCTATCTGATTTTTTATACGGAGCTTGAAGAAGTGATTTGGGTTATTGCGATTGCCCATGGTAGGCGCAAGCCGAATTACTGGAAACAAAGAAATATTGAAATTTAATGAAAATAAGAGTAATCAAGTTTTCCAGTTGTGCGATCGCAGCTTACCAAGTGCTAAAATTTTATCCATAAAGGATTTCCACTGGGTACACCGGGAATTGGAATCGGAATTTTGGGCAGATTGAACAAACCCGCAATTTTTTGTTCGTCCTTCTGAACAATACTGAAATCCTGAGAAGTCTCAACAGCACTACTAGGTGGTGCAGCAGCATCGAATAATTTCATTGATAGTATGATGAGATACACCTAGTACTTCAGCAAACCTTTCTTGATTCATTTCTAGATCTTCAAGCACATCAGCGATAACTTCACCAGGATGGACTGGTCTTATTTACTTTTCTTGAATAAACTTTTGTAAGTCTGTCATGAAATCTCCTTATTTGCGCTTCGCTGCGGCCGTTGGCAATCGCACTGACGAGTCTCATACGGCACCATGAACTTCCACGTCCGACAGTCTATGATGGCATACTTATCATGGATTCACTCTCTTCCGAAAAGGCACAGGCAATTCAGATTTTGGCAGCTTGACAATTTGCCATGAACAAACAATAAAATACCCCTAACTTGTGAGAAAGGGGTAAGATAAAATTAGTGATTTTGGATTCACTTGCTTATCTCAACTTTATAGATTTTTTGCTCAATAAAGATGGGCTAAATTGGATTGTTGAGCGAGGATTTTGGTTGTTCTTGCTAAACTGGATTGTTGAGCGAGGATTTTGGTTGTCCTTGTTGTTTGAATTGAGGTAGCTAGAAGCTGTCACACCTCCCACAATTGTAATTCCAGCAGGAGGAACAATCCGAGCAATGTTTTGACGTACATCATCTTGTGTTTGTCCATTGCTGGAGAAATCGGGTAATTTGCTAGACTCTGGTGGAGCAATTGGCGCAGAAAGAGTGTTTAGTAAAGATTGTTTTCCAATCTCTGTCAAGATAGTTTTAGTTGGCTTTCGATCTAATAATCGCGCCGCATCATCACTCTTCTGAAAAAACTGGCTAACAGATTGCCCAAAACGTATGATTTTGCTTGGGGAATAGGACCACGCTGGTGCTGAAGTCCCTACCACTAATGTTGTTGCCAGAATGGGTAGGGAATATTTGTACATCTTCATTTGCTTACTCCTTATGGCTGAATATTTTTTTTAATGGAGAAATTTACCCTGGTATTAAGTTAGTCGAATTTAGCCTTTCCTGGAATTGTAGCATAAAAAATCTGGTGTGTGTTTTTTTCAAATTTACAAAAAAATAATTGTGAAATGTCAATACTGATGCGGCTGATGTGCCTGCCCATTTGCTCCTACCACTTCATACTGCTATCCTTCACCAAGCTAACGCTAATGCGAAGGCACTATCCACTCCGATTCTCTCCTACAGCAAAATATTAACTTGGACAAGAGGTTTATTGTACTTTGTTTTGATAACGGGGTAGTTGAGTCGCGAAGTGATCTCTTAGTAAATCGTGCATGAATTGATAGCTACCACCAATTCCCTGAAGAAAACCCTTTTGGGTTGCATAATCCAAGAAAAGAGTAAAGTTCCAGGGTAAACCATTCCAGCGGAGAATCAAGCGAAGAATGAAGTGCTGAATACAAGTTATCCCACCCATGAATAAACCACTCATTAGTCCCACGATTATCCCAAGAATTGCATCGACTTTTAACAGATTGAGCAATCCATCAATTCTTAGGTCGATCAATATACCGATCAATATACCGATCAATGTGCTAATCAGTCCAAGACAGAATCCAAATATGACAGCGTTTTTGCAAGATTTTATGATTCCTTGGTTGGCATAGGTTTTTCTTGGTCTTTCAACTCCCGTAAATCCAGTTGGCAGACTCACTATCGTTGCCACAATCGCCGTAATTAAGGTAACCTTCAATCCGGCAACAATTCCGTTGTTTATCCAATTCACTACTCCCAAACATAATGCAGCGAATAAACTAATTATCCATACCCATTTTACTTGCCTAAAAGACCAATTTGTCCAAGTGAAACTCTCAACGATTGAGATGCTTGGATTCTGGGCAATGCTCAGGACAATAATCGCAGATACCAGGTAATAAACAAAGGTTAAATTGAAGATATGAATATGATTGAGGAGAATACTAATTATGAATGAAAATAATGAGAGAATCAGAGCTACACCAATATAATAGATTATGCGATATTTTGGTAACCAATCCGGTTGTATTTCTTCAATTAAGAATTCTTTTTGATTGCGTCTTTTCAAGTTTTGAGCTAACCAGATGAGCCAACGAGTAGTATCGATATTTCTATCCCTATCTCTCACAGGGATGTCTTCGTGAGGCAGCTTGATAGTGATGTACTGATTAAATAAATAAGGCTGAAGTTTTGCAGAGGAGTTGAACTGATTCAGTTCACGATCTGAAATTTTGGTATAGACTTCAATGGCAATAGATAACATTAGGGGAGTACAGAGTAGTTTTAATAGATGTCCGCGATCTTTAATAATTTGCCATATACGATCGAGTTTCATATATTTCAGGCGATTGTGTATTTGCTGAACTGTTAATTCTTGCAACTCAATAGCTTGGAAGAAATTGAGTCTAGAATAGTCGTTATTTCTAATTAAGCTTTCGTACTCTTCAATGCGGCAACATACTACTAAATATTGTGGTGGGTTGATTTCTTCGAGAAGTTTATTAATTGCGAGAACACAATCCTGCTGATATTCAGGTTTCACCTCATCCAGTCCATCTAATAATGGCAATATTTTACGTTCTCCAAACCAATTTATAAAAAGTTGCTTTTCTAACTTATATTTATGACTAAGTTTCTCTACTAACCACTCACGCATGGATTGCTTGTCTTTTTTCCAGGAACATAAATCAACAACTACAGGAATTGGCTTGTTTTCATCTGCCTTTGCTTCTTTAATCAACTCTTGAGTAAGTTCATATAAAGTAATAGTTTTGCCAGAACCAGGCTCGCCAACAATCACTAATTTTCGATAAGCCCCATCTTTGTAGTTGAATATATCGAAAATATTGTAATCTGGATCTGTAATTGGTTCCTTTCTAAGATCAGTATGCTTAACTAAAGATTCGTGCAGATTCTTTTTTAAGATAATTAGTTCACCATGGTAGGGAAATACATTTAATTTTTTATTAACTTCATCCTGCACTAATTGCAATAGATCTTGCTTTGGTTTCTCATCTGATAAACAGGGTGAAACTGGTGAATTTATTGTAATATTTATTGCAATAAAATTTATTATAAATTTTATTGCACCGATAGGAGATTTTATGAATATAATCCCAATCTTTCCGATATAGTCGGCTATCTTCTTAATCATATTCTTAAATTAATCCTAGATATTGTTTGAAGTATACCGCCCGGTAATTAAGTTCCGTGCTAATACCTGAAGTCCATTCTCAGTAACCTGCCAAATCAGCCGTAGAATTAATTCTACGGCTAATAGCTCAAGTCCATTTTAATGGACTTAAATTATCATGCCAGTCAGTTTTAACTGACTTCAGCTATTAGACAGTGGTTTTAACCACTGTCGGGCTGTCGGGCGATCGCAAATCCTGCGAATTATCAGTTAAAGTGACTAAAAATATTCATGATTTTAGTTCGATAAGTCAATATCGCCAATAGTCCAAGTGTTGATACGAGATCCCTGAATTACAGTCCCAATCTTGCCGATTGTTTCCGCTATCTTCGTCGAATTACGATTGCTTGAGTTCTGATTTCGTCGTTCCTCTACTGCTTTTCTCAAATCTTTGACTGCTTCCTTGATATGATCGTTTTCCTTTTGCGCATCTTCTACCTTAGCCGCTAAATCTAGTAAAGCCGCTTTAATCTCTGGATCTTGTTTAGCCGCTAATTCCACCATTTCTACCAAAATGGCTTCACCAAAATCCTCTGTTGGCGGAAAACTTGGTTTTTCAGCCGCAGCTTCTATTTCATTTACAGCATCAGTAGAGTCGTTTTTACTCAACTGCATTATTTTGTTGCCTTTCTCAAAAGCTTTAGTTACAATGATTTCACCTGTCTTTTCAAAGGTTTTGTTTAACAGGAGAGTGACAAGCGCAATCGCGCCAGCAGTTAATGGCTCCATAGACTTAATTTAGGTTACTGAATTTACTCGATAATCACTCTTCCTTAAGTCGCCCAACTAAAACCGGAAATTTCTCATGGGAAGAATAATACAAGGCTGGAGATGTAATACAGAAAAAGCACAGGCAATTCAGATTTTGGCGGCGAGTCTCAGCAATGGTTGGGTTGACATTGAGAAAACACCGGGCGTGATGGGGGCGATGCCTGTATTCGACAAACTCAGATTCCGGTTTGGCTATTGGTTAGCCTGGACTAGCAAGGGGCAAGTGAAGCCTATTTGTGAGAAGATTACCCGACGCTAACCGCTGCTGATTTGGTAAATACATGGCTGTATGCAGAGGCTGATCCTGAAGAGATTGAAAAGGCGATTGCGCGGTAGGAGGGAGCTTAATCGTGGTATCGCATCCTGATTCGGTAGTACAAATTAGCGATGCCGAAGGTAAGGGAAGCGATCGCGCCCGACCGAGTGCTAAAATTTGATTGACTCGATTCAGTGAGCTGTTATGAAAATCCAACAAATTATCGATCGTCAAGGGATTGTACATACTAATCCAGAAATTATGAGCGGAGTTCCCGTTTTTGTTGGCACACGGGTTCCCTTACAAACCTTTTTTGATTATCTAGAAGGTGAATCGGGTTTAGCTGAGTTTTTGGAAGACTTTCCCCATCTGAAAACACCAGCATTGCAAGTTTTGGAAGCGATCGCAAAAGCAATGCTAGATGAGGAGCGAATAGCTAATGCTCATTCTGCTTGATGAAAACCTACTCAGCAAAAAACTGAAACAACCGTTCCTAGCTGTAGGACACGCAGTGCAGAATGTGGAAGATATGGGCTGGCGTGGCACAAAAGATCGAGATCTTTTAGCCCTAGCAAATGTATTTCCGTTCGATGTGTTCATCACATCTGACAAAAACTTACCCTACGAGCAAAATGTGCAAAATTTAGCGTTGCGGGTTGTAGTACTGAATGCCAAGAGTACCCGTCCCGATCGTCTACTGCCCCTAATTGTGCAAATGATCCCGCTGCTGCAATCCTTACTTCCTGGCTCCATAACTTTGATTGATGATGCAGGTGATATAACTCCTTTTAACTTAAGTAATCGTTGACTTTTATTAATTAACTAAGGTTAAGTTAACTTAGAAACCAGAGCCGTCGGTGTAAGCACAAAATTGGAATTCATAAAGTTCGCTCTATCCAAAATATCCCTTTAATGATAACTTCAAATTATTCTAAATTGCTAGTAGAATAACTACAATAATTATTGAGGAGCAACCATGAGTTACAGAATGAATCGCCGCGCCTACGCGGAAACCTACGGACCAACAGTCGGAGATCGCATCCGTCTTGCCGATACCGAATTATTCATTGAAGTGGAACGGGATTACACTACCTACGGCGATGAGGTAAAATTCGGTGGTGGTAAGGTAATTCGCGATGGCATGGGACAATCTCCTATCTCTAATGCCGATGGTGCGGTGGATACGGTAATTACTAATGCTTTAATTCTCGATTGGTGGGGTATCGTTAAAGCCGATATTGGGATTAAAGAGGGAAAGATTTTTAAAATAGGTAAGGCGGGGAATCCTTATATTCAAGATAATATTGATATTATTATTGGTCCCGGTACTGAGGTAATCGCAGGGGAAGGACATATTGTTACGGCTGGGGGAATTGATACTCACATTCACTTTATTTGTCCGCAACAGATAGAAGTTGCGATCGCATCTGGTATTACTACTATGATTGGTGGCGGTACAGGACCAGCTACAGGTACGAATGCTACCACATGTACTCCCGGTCCTTGGCATATTTACCGGATGTTACAAGCTGCCGATGCTTTTCCAGTCAATTTAGGTTTTTTAGGTAAAGGTAATAGCAGTCAACCCCAAGGATTAGAGGAACAAGTATTAGCTGGGGCGATGGGGTTGAAGTTACATGAAGATTGGGGTACGACTCCAGCAACTATTGATACGTGTTTGAGTGTAGCCGATAAATATGATGTCCAGGTGGCAATTCATACCGATACTTTGAATGAAGCTGGGTTTGTGGAAGCTACTATTGCTGCTTTTAAAGATCGCACTATTCATACTTACCATACTGAAGGTGCTGGTGGGGGACATGCACCGGATATTATTAAAGTTTGTGGGGAAGGAAATGTTTTACCTTCTTCCACAAATCCCACTCGTCCTTATACTGTTAATACTTTAGAAGAACATCTGGATATGTTGATGGTTTGCCATCATTTAGATCGAGGCATTCCCGAAGATGTCGCCTTTGCTGAGTCGCGGATTCGCCGGGAAACTATTGCGGCTGAAGATATCTTGCACGATTTGGGTGCATTTAGTATGATTTCCTCTGATTCTCAAGCAATGGGAAGAGTAGGGGAAGTAATTATTCGCACTTGGCAAACCGCACATAAAATGAAAGTCCAGCGGGGAAACCTAACCCCCCAGCCTCCCTTCAACAGCAGCAGGGTAGATAAGGGGGAGTCAGACTCCTCTCGCCTTGGAGGAGAGGGTTTGGAGGAGAGGTCAGATAATTTTCGCGCCAAACGATATATTGCAAAATATACAATTAACCCAGCCATTACTCATGGGATTGCTGACTATGTAGGTTCGATAGAAGTTGGGAAATTAGCAGATTTATGTTTGTGGAAACCTGGATTTTTCGGAGTCAAACCAGAGATAGTAATTAAAGGAGGCGCGATCGCATTTTCCCAAATGGGTGATGCTAATGCTAGTATTCCTACACCTCAACCTGTCCATAGCCGTCCCATGTTTGGCAGTTTTGGTGGCACAATTGCCGCAACATCGTTTACTTTTGTTTCTCAAGCGGCTTTAGAGAGAGGCATTCCTCAGCAACTTGGCTTGCAAAAAACTGCGATCGCGGTTTCTAATACCCGAAATTTGAGTAAGCGGGATATGAAACTGAATGATGCCTTACCTCGAATGGAGGTTGATTCGGAAACATATCAAGTGAGGGCGGATGGAGAGTTGTTAATTTGCGAGCCTGCGATAGTTTTACCGATGGCGCAGCGGTACTTTTTGTTTTAAAATATAGCGATACTAAATTATTTGTAATATTCTCATTGGATAGAGACGTTACATGTAACGTCTCTAGTTGCGTAAGTGTGTTGAAAATAAAAACGATCGCTATCTTCAACGGGTGTAGTTGTCGGCTGAAGTAGAAATTACTCTTTTCGCGCCGGAAGAATAACTATTGAAGAAACCACTAAGACACTAAGACACAAAGGAAGAGATATATAATCTTCTACCGCAAAGGGAGTAAATAAATAACCTCGGATCAACGTAAACTACCCTAAAGCCTTAGTTTCTGCAAGGCTTATATAGAGATTAGAAAACCTTGAAATGGTTTACAATAGTGTGCCAATTCCCCCAAAGGTTATTAGCCCCCCTTTGGATTATTGTACCACGATCGCTGAAACGACGCAATCTCGTTAGTAATTGAGAATTAATATCAATAAAGTTAACGAAGTTAAGGCACTTTCAGGCTTCGATCGTTTGTTAAGTTATGTGACGAACATTCTTTTGAGGGTGAGGGGTTGGGGGTAAGGGTAAAAGTCTCTAGTTTGGAGTGGGATACCCAGACTTGGAGGCTGCTATAATATAGAACTTCTCAAATAAGTGGAACATACCCACCAATCAACTCTATTCTTTGCGTACCTACTCTACGAGAAGCCGCTGCGCGTCTATCTGATAAATTTGGGTTCCCTAGTCGCTATGTTCCTAGGAATAAAATTCACTTTGGTTTTCAAACTGGAGATATTGTTAAAGCAGTAGTTACTAAGGGCAAAAAAGTAGGTAGATATCTAGGTAGAATTGCTACTCGTTCAAGTGGCAGCTTTAATATTTCAACCAAAAAAGGATTAGTCCAGGGAATTAGTCACAAATACTGCAAACACATTCACAAAAAGGATGGTTATGGATATATTGCGTAGATTATGCCCCCCGTTTCCTCTCACCACCAAACTGAGTACAGTTATGGTGGGAGTCACTCGCGGGGAAGAGAGATGAAAAGGCGATCGCAAAATAACCAACAACCAACAACAAATAACCAACAACCAATAACCAACAACCATTCTACAGATAATCTTGCAAAGCCTTCACATCCAAAGGTTGAGACTGCAAGGAACGAATTGCGGCTGCTGTCGCCTTTGCACCTGCAATTGTGGTAATAATGGGAATTTTATAACCCAAAGCAGTACGGCGAATCAAACGACCATCAGCTTGGGCATCTTCTCCTGATGGTGTGTTGATAATGAGTTGCACTTTCTTGTTTTTAATCCAGTCTAAAACGTGAGGACGACCTTCATGAAGTTTCAGGACTAATTCTACATTCAATCCTTCTGCTTTGAGGGCTTTTCTCGTCCCTTCTGTAGCTACGACATGGAAGCCTAATTCCATTAAATCTTGTATTACTCGCACCACATTGGCTTTATCGCGATCGTTAGTTGAAACAAACACCGTTCCTGATAGTGGCAAACGCTGTCCGGCGGCTAATTCTGCCTTGGCGAATGCTTTACCAAAGTCGGTATCAATCCCCATGACTTCACCAGTTGAACGCATTTCTGGTCCTAAAATTACGTCAGTACCGGGGAATTTCTCAAAAGGCAAAACCGCTTCTTTTACCGCAACATGTTTAATTGTCGGTTCCTCTGTTAAACCCAAAGATACTAGTGTCTCGCCGGACATAATTAGGGAGGCTAATTTTGCCAAAGGTACACCTGTTGCTTTGGAGACATAAGGAATAGTGCGGGATGCCCTGGGATTGGCTTCTAAAATATAAACAGTTTCCCCTTGTACGGCAAACTGAATATTCATTAACCCGATAACTTTTAGGGCAGTTGCTAACTGATGTGTCCAAGTGCGAATTGTTTCTAGGGCACTATCGGTGAGAGAGGTATGGGGTAAAGAACAAGCAGAATCACCGGAGTGAATCCCGGCTTGTTCAATATGTTCCATGATGCCGCCGATTACCACCTTCCCTGTACTATCTGCGATCGCATCCACATCGACTTCTACTGCATTTTCCAGAAACTTATCAATTAAGATAGGATGATCTGGCTCTACCTGGACGGCAAATTTCATGTACCGTTCCAATTCTGTGTCGGAATAGACAATTTCCATTGCCCTTCCTCCTAACACATAAGAGGGACGTACCACAACCGGATAGCTAATCCGCTTGGCAACTTCTACTGCCTCTCGATAACTCCAAGCAATCCCATTTGGTGGTTGTTTGATATCGAGTTGCCGTAATATCTTCTCAAACTTCTCCCGATTTTCGGCAATATCAATTGACTCAGGAGAAGTACCCCAAATTTTTGTCGTTACTCCTGTGTCATTTGCTAGTGAAGAATTCAAAAACTCTTCCAATGGCAAGGCAAGTTTCAGCGGAGTTTGACCGCCAAACTGGATAATAATTCCTTCTGGGTTTTCCGTCTCAATAATATTGAGAACATCTTCCTTGGTAAGGGGTTCAAAATACAACCGATCGCTGGTATCGTAATCGGTAGATACTGTCTCTGGGTTTGAGTTGACCATAATTGTCTCAAACCCCTGTTTTGAAAGGGCATAAGCTGCATGACAGCAACAATAGTCAAACTCAATCCCTTGTCCAATTCGATTTGGTCCACCACCTAAAATCATTACTTTCCGTTTATCGGAAGGAATGACTTCCGTTTCTTCTTCGTAAGTGGAATAGTAATAGGGGGTAAAGGCTTCAAATTCTGCGGCACAGGTATCGACTACTTTATAGACGGGGACGATACCTAGTCCTTTACGATAAGCGCGAACTTCGTCTTCTTTGGTTTTAGTCGCGAAGGCAATTTGGCGATCGCTAAATCCCATCCGCTTGACATCATAAACTTGCTCTTTTGTCAAGCTCTTTAATGGTGTCCGCTTGAGTAATTTTTCGGTTTCTAACAATTCCTCGAATTTGTTTAAAAACCAGGGATCGATCCCAGTAAGTTCGTAAACTTCTTCTGTCGTCATTCCTAGTTGTAAGGCGTGATGGACAGTAAAAATACGTTCGGGATTAGGTGTCCGTAAACCGGAACGGACTTGTTCTAGAGATGGCAGTTTCTCATTGCGATCGCATCCCCAACCAAAACGTCCGGTTTCCAAGGAACGGAGGGCTTTTTGGAAAGATTCGTGAAAGGTACGTCCAATCGCCATTGCTTCCCCAACGGATTTCATTTGGGTAGTGAGAATTGGGGATGAACCTGGGAATTTTTCAAAGGCGAATCGGGGTATTTTGGTAACTACATAATCGATTGTTGGTTCAAAGGATGCGGGAGTTTTCTTAGTGATATCGTTGGGAATTTCATCCAAAGTATATCCCACTGCTAATTTAGCGGCAAACTTGGCAATGGGGAAGCCTGTTGCTTTGGAGGCGAGGGCGGAGCTACGAGAAACGCGGGGGTTCATTTCAATCACAATTACTTCCCCAGTAACTGGATTAACGGCAAATTGAATATTAGAACCGCCAGTTTCTACCCCAATCTCGCGGATAATTTTAATTGAGTAATCCCGCAACCGTTGATATTCTTTATCGGTGAGAGTTTGGGCAGGGGCAACGGTAATAGAATCTCCCGTATGGACACCCATCGGATCGATATTTTCAATGGAACAGATAATTACGACATTATCAGCTAAGTCGCGCATTACCTCAAGTTCGTATTCTTTCCAGCCGAGGAGAGATTGCTCTACTAGAATTTGCGATACTGGGGAAGCATCGATACCTCCCTGGGCCATTTCTTCGTATTCTTCTTGGTTGTAAGAAATACCGCCACCAGTACCACCCATGGTAAAAGCAGGGCGAATAATTAGAGGATAACTACCGATTTGTTGGGCGATGACTTTGGCTTCGTCCAAAGTGTTAGCAATTCCTGACGGACAAACCGCTACGCCAATCCGCGCCATGGCTTCTTTGAATAGTAGTCGATCTTCAGCCATTTCAATGGCTGGGAGTTTCGCCCCAATCAATTCCACACCGTACTTTTCCAATACGCCATTTTTAGCTAAGGCGACGGCGAGGTTAAGGGCAGTTTGTCCTCCCATTGTTGGTAAAAGGGCATCTGGTCGTTCTTTGGCAATTACCTTTTCGACAATTTCTGGAGTGAGTGGTTCAATGTAAGTGCGATCGGCGGTTTCCGGATCGGTCATGATGGTAGCTGGGTTAGAGTTCACCAGTACCACCTCGTAGCCTTCCTGACGGAGGGCTTTGCACGCTTGAGTTCCAGAGTAATCGAATTCGCAAGCTTGTCCGATTACGATAGGACCGGAACCTAAAATCAAGATTTTGTGGAGATCGTCGCGACGGGGCATAATTGTAGCGTGACAGTTTTATAGTCCAGATTATTGTAATAGTCTCACGACCATTGTTGGTAGTTGTTTTATCCAACTGGTTGTGAATTCATGGATTTTCAGGGTAGGGGATTTCCCTTTTTCCCATTCCCCCTTAAGAATTCCCTTTCAATTGACGGGTAGAGGGACTGTTTTAAGGGATTAGTTTTTCTGAATTCGCCAATAATATCTTCAAATACTTGGCTCTTTAAGCATATCACCGATCTCTGGCTCGAGCTACCTTCTCTAAAAGTCGCTTTTTATACAGACATAAATGCGATATATTGCATTTATATCTATCTTGTAGTATTATTACTCAGTAAATATTGGGGGCTATTTCTTGACTTCCATGGTGCTGAGACTTTTCAATGCAGTAACTTCATACAAAATTGTCAATCTTGGTAAATATGAATATCTCAAATAACATATTAATTATCGGAGGAGAAATTGGTATTATTCTCTTGGGTTTATTAATTATTAACTGGCTAAGTTATATCGGATTAAAGCTAATTAGTAAAGCAGCTTGGATAAAAGGTCATAGCGATCGTATCCTATCAATCTACCGATTTATCAGGAGATGTTTAATCGGGATCGGATTCCTGAGCTGCCTGAGTGTAATTGGTGTAAATGGAATATTGATTTATCAAGGAAAAAACCTCTCCCAGGTTCACTTAGAATTACTGCGCCGCATTCCCATTCAATTTTGGGTAACTCTAGCTACTGCGTTGCTAAAAAGTGTTTCCCTCTTCATGATCGTAAAGTTAAGTTTACCCAGCCTCAATCGTGGGCTAGATAAAATCTGCGATCCTCTTGTGAAATTGGAGCAATTATCTGAGTATCAGGAGGATGTTCATAGTGCATTTAAACGAGTTAAAAATATTTTAAACAATAGTATTTGGCTCGGCACCGCTATCTTAGCCATTAGTTTTTTCCAAGTATCAGCCATTATTATCGAATATCTGTTTATCGGATTACAAGTTTATCTCACAGTTGCATTTGGATTAGTCTTTGTCGGAATCTCTTCAGTATCAATCGATATCCTGAATACCATTATTTTAAATTACGCCACTGCTAAAGACAAATTAACATTATACCATCGCTTCTCCCATCTATGGCCAGTCTTTAAAAAATGTTTGAATGGTGTCATTTATATAGCGATAGTAGCTCTCCTTGCTCAAGAAATAAAGTTAGCTTGGCTGACTAATTATAGTAACAAAATAATTTCAATTGTTGCGATCTTATTGATCAGTAGTCTGATCATTGAAGTCGTAGAAATTGTACTAGAAGAATTACTTATAGGCGATAAAAACTTAACAGAATTCCAGAAAAAAAGACGCTTAACTCTCCATCCTTTACTACGGAATAGTCTCAAATACTTCGTGTACTTCAGTGTGGGAGTAGCCATACTCAAAATCTTCGGTATCGATCCTACAGCTATCTTAGCAGGTGCAGGTATCGTAGGTATCGCAGTTGGCCTTGGGGCACAGAATCTAATCAATGACATAGTTTGCGGATTTTTAATCCTGTTTGAAAACTATTACTTAGTGGGTGACTATATCAAATTTAGTGGCACGGATGAAGAATCTTTGGAAGGGATTGTTGAGGCGATTGAATTAAGGACTACCCAACTCCGGCATCCCGATGGTCAATTACAGATTGTCCGTAATGGAAATATTAACTCAATTATTAACTACTCCAAAGAATATGTCTATGCCAAGGTAGAAATTAGCATACCTTATGATTCCAACTTGGATATGATATACGAGATGCTTGAGAAAGTGGGAAAGCAGTTAAAGATGGAATCGCCAGATATCCTCGAAGTAACCCAGGTAGACGGATTAGAAGAATTTGGCAAGACTAGTCTATTGATTCGTACTATCACAAAAGTAAAGCCAGGAAAACACATCGAACTCCAGCGGCTTCTCCGTCGGATGTTTAAGGAGACTTTTGATGCGCAAAAAATTAGAATTGCTAGTGATGATGATGATTAATATCGTTCATTGCTAATAGATAATAGATTGTTCACTGATATCCTCTTGACTGAAATAGTGACGAGACAATTCCCATTCAGGTATTGCTTGTTTGCCTCTAAGCTCAACTAACCCCATACTGATAACTTCCACGCCTTTCAATCAGCTAAGGTAGGCATGACACATGCCGACAAAGAACAATTGGCTCTCAGCCCCTTGTTGAGAATGGTGCAAGCGATCGGGAAGACCCATATTCACTGAAATATAGATTAAGATCGAATAGGAAGCAACAGCCAAACCCTGATTTATTCCCCACTCCCCACTCCCC
>NZ_JAMZMM010000550.1 GCF_024178385.1 Limnofasciculus baicalensis BBK-W-15
ATTTGATACAAATGGCTGATGCAGGACAGCGTAATGGCATCATAAAAGAAAAAGAATTAACTAATCTGTATCAAAATTAGTGGTTTTGCTGAAAACTTTTGTGAATGTCAATCTGAATGGGAAAAATCTCAGTGGTGAGGATCTCAGTGGCGCTAATCTCAGTGGTGCTAATCTCAGTGGTGCTGACTTGAGTGGTGCTGATTTGAGTGATGCTGATTTGAGTGGTGCTGACTTGAGTGGTGCTGATTTGAGTTTGGCTAATCTGAGTTTGGCTAATTTGAATAGAGCTAATTTGAATCATGCTGATTTAATTACTGCCGATCTAGTTGGTACTGATTTGAGGGGAGCTGATTTGAGGCAGGCTGACTTGAAAGGTGCTAATCTGAGCGGTGCGGATCTCAGAGGTGCTGATTTGACGGGTGTCAAGTTGATTCAAGTACGTCTCAAGGGTGCTGATTTGAGAGGTGCTAAGTTGGATAGAGTCAAGTTTAGAGATTCGGATCTTAGAGGGGTTAGGCTCTTAGGTGAGTCAAAAACTCACGGCTAATTCCGAGGGAGGGTAAATACTAGAAGAGAACCTTCTTTTATGAAGCTAGTATAAAGATTCAATGAAGATTTCGTGTTGTTTTGATGAAGATGGGAATAAGTCATTGGTTTAATGATAGTGATTAATATAGACATTAATTTAGTGTTAGACTAAGGCGGAAAATTGAGTAAAACTACTGATACGCAATAAAATGCGATGCCGAAAGCGGACTAAGCCATCACAAAGGCTTCTGTTTCCTCCACCAGCAGCTTGATTAATAGTTAACCAAACAATAGAATACCATGGCAACATCACTAGATTTAAACTCCCAATATGGTTCTGGTCTATTTAATGGATTTCTTCCTGAAGGTGATTTGACGATTGCCCAGACAGGGAATTCCAGCCAAACCACTCAACATAATAACAATAAAGCAGTTCTTTCCAGTCAAGCCATAGTTCCTGCTAGTCAAAATACCGTTACCTCTCAGGGTATCTCTAACCTCAATATCCCCACTAGCAGCAACTCGATTAAGGCTGCTCCCAAAGCAGATTTAGTCGGTCAAATCAGTGATATAGAAATACCAGATACCATTGAATTTGGTGACGATGGCAAGGTAAAGGTGACAGTCACCAACAGAGGTAATGCGGTAGCAAAGGGTCCTCTATCTATCAAACTATATATCTCAACAGACGGAGATATTGATGTTAATGATGGACTCCTGAAGACTATCGTTCAAAATATTAACCTCAAGCCCGGCCAATCCAAAACCTTTAGTTTAGATTATAAAAACCTCACCTCAGTGGTAGCACCGGGCGCTTACAAGATTATTGCTCAAATCGACTCAGGAAATGCGATCGCAGAAAGCAATGAAAACAATAATATTGTTAGCAAGCATATTTCTGCACCAGGGAGTGATATTGTCATTGACTGGAATGCTACAGCTTTAAATGCTATCCAAGCTGAAGGTGAAGCAGGAAGGGGAGTGCCGCCAACAGAAGGTTCTCGTCTACTAGCCATGGTTTCTGCGGCAGTTTATGATGCTGTTAATGCTTTTGAGCGCACCCACACCTCCTATAGCTTTAATGGAGTCGCCCCAGTAGGTGCATCTGTCCAAGCTGCTGCTGTAGGGGCAGCCCATCGAATACTGGTTGAGCTGCTACCAAAACAAGCTACGATGTTCGACCAACAGTTAGTAAGATCTCTAATTGAAGTTACTGACAATCCTTTCGCTGAAGCTAAGGGCGTTTTATTTGGACGGCAAGTCGCAGAGCAAATTTTGGCTTTGCGTAAAAATGACGGTTCAAGTAATAATGCCCCTATCGTTTATCCTCCCGGCGACTATGTTTGGTATCCGGCAGGAGCAGGTAAACCAAATGCTGGTGTGGCGGTAGGAAGTCACTGGGGTAAGGTTACTCCTTTTGCTATTCCTAGTGTTGCCAACTTTGCGCCAGATGGACTTGATGGCAAGCCGGGAACCACTCAATATATGGAAGAGATTGAGGAAGTACGGTTATTTGGTGGTAAACAGAGTACAGCTTTAAGTCCTGTTCTCCGGAGCGCTGACCAGACGGAAATTGCTGTCTTTTGGGCTTATGACCGCGCTGATACTTTTAGACCTTATGGTCAATTAAATCAAATTGCGGAAGAAGTGGCAATCCGGGAAGGCAATACATTATCAGAAAATGCCCGATTATTCGCCCAGCTAAATATTGCTTTGGCTGATGCAGCGATTGTAGCATGGGATGCCAAGTACAAGACTATGCAGCCTAGACCAGATGATGTCATTGCTGAAGGATTTGCGGCCAAGGATGGGATGCCAGGAACAGTTGCGGACCCAGATTGGGAACCTCTTCTCGGTCCTACTCCTCCATTCCCTGATTATATATCAGGACACTCGTCTTTCGGTGGTGCATGGGCTGGGGTGATGAATAATTTCTTTGGCGAAGACTACGGCTTTACTGCGGTTTCACAGGAATTGTTGGGGACAACTCGCTACTACAACAACTTTAATGAGGCAGCTTTTGATGATGCCATCAGTCGGGTTTACGGCGGGGTTCATGTTCGGGAGGCTACAGTTACTGATGCGTTGCCCATGGGTTGGGATATTGGTAATTTTGTGGCACAAAATCTGTTTGTGCCGATTCCCAATGTGGCGTAATTAGCTGAGAATCTCCCGTTTAAACGGTTTAAAAACGGGAGATTTTTAACTTCCCTTCCCTGATAAGCTATTACGCACTTAATTTAGATACTCCCACACCAAAAAACCCACACCAAAAAACCCTTTCAAAAATGTAAATATCCAATTTAGATGCACAGCAGCTTATCAGGGAAGGGGGGTTGGGCGGGAGCATCCTACTTTGGCAAAGATACTTGTTTTTGCCCCCCTTTTCACCCCCCC
>NZ_JAMZMM010000551.1 GCF_024178385.1 Limnofasciculus baicalensis BBK-W-15
GGAGAATTTGATCGGACACTTCAAGGGATACAATTGTCTTAATCTCGATGTTGGTGTTATAGCCTGCAATATCTCCCATACGCCGACCATGACCACCTTCACCTTGTGCTTCGGTAATCGTGTAGCCTGTTACGCCATTGCTTTTCAGGAGTTTCACTAGGCGGTCTCTCAGTACGGATTCACCAATAATTGTAATCAATATAGCAGGTTTGATGGGAGTGGATTCGGTAGACATGGGGAACTCCTAAAATGGTTTTTTTCCTTTGTTAATACTCGCCTTAGCGTTGGCTGATTGGCTAGTATTTTAGGGTTTAAGTGAATGTGTGTATTATGAACATAATTATAACATATACATGACTTACGCAGTTACATTACATATAATGGTAATGGTAGGTTATTCTAGGATAACGAACCCTATAGATAGATTTTTACCTAAGTCTCAATCTTGTGGGAATGGTGCGTTAGCTTTCGCAATTCTTTTTTATTAACGAATTCCCCCCACCATACTTAAGCTTGGTGGGGGGTTTGATTCTATTTTCTTATAAAATTCTCTGGTGTAGAAAAGAGAGAAATATTTTCCTTCCTCTAACCTCTCTCCTCTCTACCATTTTCTCGTAACCGAGAGTGTTACAAATTCTAATGCTGTTTTCCGGAATGGATAAAATCCTTCTAAGCCAAGAAGCAGGATAAAAATTAAGATCTGAATCGGCCAAGGTGCTAGGGCAAAACTGAAAATAGAACAACAGATGGCACTGCTAATTGCGAGAACCCGGGAAACTTCATGAGAAGCTCGTAGAGACAGACAGATGCTACCGATAGCGCTTACCACAAAAAAGAGGAACAGGGAAAGCATAGGGATTACCTCTCTAAAAATTCATAAAGGGCTTTCCTTAAGTCCAACCTCTGCGAAAGCCCTCATGCTACTATCTTAACACTTGATTTCTCAGGAATAGGTGTAATCTTAATCACCAACATCATGTAATGTAGAAATCTTCGCATAACTTTATATATTATTATTAAGCCTCCTGGCAATCTTGCCAAAAATCCGATAACCAAGCCTTAAGATGATATGTAGCGCGGCAGTCATCTTCATTGTAGCGTTGGATGACATCGAGAACTTCGCGATCGCCCGTTGTTAACCAGCGATCGTACAAACAGACGCATTGGGAACCCGTAACTGTAGCATCCCGCCACTCAAACCCTAGCCATCTGGCTAAATGCTTCAGGGAATAACTCTCCACTGGTAACATTACAGTACTCATCACCTGCTTATGGACATCCACAAACCGGGGCAGAAGGGGTTTAAACTGCGATCGCGGTGTATCGTAAAGTTTTGCTAATCGCTTGACTGTATCTACTTCATATTCAGAAAAATGGAAAATGGGAGCATCGGGGTAGCGCCAAACTAAATCTAAGAATTGTTGCCAGATTTTTCCTTCATCTTGGGGCTGTTCTGCCAGGAAGGGATAGAATATCTGAGTATCTTGGACGCGATCGATCGCTAGGATACCAAGCAAATAGTCAACATTCAGATCCGGCTGTGCTTCAATATCAAAGAAAAGCTCTACTGATGCTGTGGGTAAGGCATCGTTATCCAAAACAAATGGAAATCTCTTGCCATTAGCATAGCGAGAAGCGGAACTTACTAAAGTGTCATTTTGGTAAGGGCTGTTTGCTGTTAAAGGAGTGAGGAGAGATTCTTTTAGTAAATGGCTGGGTGGTTGACGGAGAATGGCTTTATTCTGAACAGTAGCTTGAGCTTGCTGAATTAAATCGGAGGCAATATCTAGACCAAATACTGGTTCGAGGATGGTAATCTCTGTTTGAGATAGTGATTCTACTTTGGTTATACCTAGATCTTGCAAATCTCGATAACGGTTAGGGGTGACACCTGGTAAGAGGGAAATGTGTTTTTGAGATTTTGCGATCGCGTGGCAACTATTGTACCAGCGACAAAGGCTACATTTCTGACGGGATATAAAGACTTCTGGCTCCCTGCGCTCCTCCAATGTCTCCATACATTCGGACAAAACCTCTGTCATCATTGGTATCCAGTGTTCTAAATCGACTGTATAGACACCTTGACGGCGCAAAATCAACCAAGAAATATCTGGGAAAACCTCCTGCGTTACGGTTAACAGGTGGGCGTGAAATGCGGCAATAATTTGATAATCTGCTTTAGGTCGTCTACCAAACTTAATTGTCAGAGGAACATAAATCCAATCTCCCAAATTAGATTGTCCGGGATATTTAATTAATAGATCGGGAAAACTTACCAGAGTTATCCCCTTATCTGTTGGCATCAACAACACAGGTTTAGCAATGCAATTCGTCCCCTGTTGCATCAACTCCCAAGTTTCCCTCGCGCCTGCCTCCCAATTTCCTCTGGGGTAATTGGGTAAACGGGGGGTAGAAATATCCACATCTGGTGGCAATGTGGAAAGAAGTGAAGTCTCTGGGGGGACGTGATTTTTAGCACGTTTTTCGACTTTCCCCAATACTGATTCCTTATGGGTGATGCTATCTTGTTGCAGTTTCAGCAGAAAGTCTGGCGGTGGCGCTTGCTGAGATAGATCCCCGTAAATATCTAGAAATGTCCGACGGGGACACCGTTTGTAATGGAGGAGTAAATCGTCTGTCAGGAGCATAATTTCAATCTATAAGCGAGCGGTTGTCTACCCCAACTGATACCCACCCTAATTTGTGAATAAACTTATTATTGTAAGGCAATATTCATCTATATTGTAGGTTGGGTCGAGGTAAGGAGACCCAACATCAGCCCCATCAAGGTTGGGTTTCGATCCCCTCAACCCAACCTACTAGCACATTTAACCTAAAATATTGGGTAAGGAAAGTAGGAAAGTATTGTTTAGCTTTCTTCGCCGGAAGCCTCACGCCATATTTGTACTCAAATTGGCGTGAG
>NZ_JAMZMM010000111.1 GCF_024178385.1 Limnofasciculus baicalensis BBK-W-15
ACTTATAATTGGCTCTAGAGCCAATTACCTACAACAAAATTATCTTCTTTTCATCAATGGCTTGCCAAAGGCAGGATGATCGTAAACAGTCAAACTGTGATTATTAGAATTTGCGATCGCGGTTTGAGTGGGAGCCTCGAAGAAATGAATTTCTGAGCTTAAGTTTCCGATCACTTTTAGCAATTCCGGATCTGTAGTGAATTGAATAATGTATTTGGGATCGGCAATTTCCCAAGTCTTCAGCTCTGGGGCTTTAAACTTGTTAACTAGGGCAATCGTATTTTGTCGCGTAACTGCTGCATCCTTAAAAGGTAGAATTGCTAAGTAAGCAAGGATAAATAATTCAGGATTGTTGCCCCTAAAGGTAAGAGTAGTTTTGCGGATACCAATTTCAATACTAGGAGTTTGTTTGAGAATCGGATATTTTAGATGAATTTGATAGTAAATTGTCGCTAAGAGCATATTCGCTCTCAAATCTAAAGGCGCGTTAACGATAATTCGCACAGTGGGAAGGGTTTCATGAAAAAATGATTGAGTACCTTCCTCTGTAGAAATATGGAAAATCTCGCTTTCGTCACCATCTGGGCTAAGATCAACCCACTCGCAGATGATACCTTGAGTTTTTAATCCTACTCTGGAAACCGCGTGGAGTTTTGCACCTGTGAGGGTTGCCCCTGTGATATCGGCTCCCAGCCAATCAGCATGAATCAGTCGTGCTTGAGTAAGATCCGCGTAGACTAAACTGGCATTTACCAAATTAGCATTGCTTAAATCAGCACCTCTTAAATTAGCTCCAGTTAATTTAGCGTCGCTCAGATTTGTCCAGCACAGATTGACTCCCCTCAAATCAGTCCATCGCAGATTGGCTCCCCTCAGATCGGCACCTTGAAGATTAGCACAATTTAGATTAGCTTGTTTGAGTTCAGTATCAATCATATTACTGCCTCTCAGGTCAGCACGGGTCAAATTGGCAGAGTGTAAATTTGCCCCTTCTAAATTAGATTCGGTGAGAATAGCCCCCCTTAAATGTGCTTCACTGAGATTAGCGTTACGAAGATTGGCTTTTCTCAGAGCAGCTTCTCGCAAATCGGCACTACTAAGGTTTGCTTCCGTAAGGTTTGCCCCACTCAACTGGGCACGAATTAACTCAGCTTTAACTAACGATGCTTGTGTAAGTTGTGCCCCCCCTAAGTCTGCTCTGATTAAATTTGCAACATTAAGGTTAGCTTCGGTTAAATTCGCATTGGTTAGATTAGCACCTCTGAGTCTGGCAACATTAAGTTTAGCGCGAGTCAGGTTGGCACCACTCAAGTTGGCACCACTTAGGTTTGCTATACTCAAGTCTGCTTCAGTAAGATTGACACCGCTGAGATTGACACCACTCAAGTTGGCTTCGACAAGGTTAGCACCCGAAAAGTCTTTAACTCCCGCTGCGTATTGATTGAGAATTTCTGTAACATCCATGGAGAGTTATCGCAAAAGAGGCTAGAGGCTAGAGGTTAGAGGTTAGAGGTTAAAGATTGGAGAAAGAAAAAAGGGATAAAGAATAAGGGTACACTATTGCGGCAAAATGTAATTTCAACGCTTATCTTAATTTTCGTCAAAGAATGAATATTGGGATCGTCGGATTGGGGCTAATTGGCGGCTCCCTAGGATTAGACTTGAGAGGAAGGGGGCACAAAGTCTTGGGAGTCTCTCGTCAGGAGCGCACATGTCAAATTGCTATAGAGCGAGGTGCGGTGGATGATGCTAGTATGCTCCTGAGTATCCTCACAGATGTTGATATTGTTTTTATTTGTACGCCAATTTTTGCGATCGCACCTACTATAAAGCAGTTGATCCCGATTATCTCTCCAGATACCATCATCACTGATGTTGGCTCGGTGAAAAGGGCAGTGGTTGAAGCGGTGACTCCTTTATGGCAAAACTTTGTGGGTGGACATCCCATGGCGGGGAAGGAATATAATGGGATTGAATGGGCAGAATCTGGATTATTTGCCGGAAATCCTTATGTTTTGACACCGATTGACACTACACCCCCATGGGCAGTAAAACGGTTAGAGGAGATTGTGCGATCGCTAACTTCTCATGTTTACCTCTGTCATCCTGAAGATCACGATCGCGCTGTAGCCTGGATTTCTCACTTACCTGTAATCGTCAGTGCTGGTTTAATTGATGCTTGTATGGGCGAGACAGATCTAGTTGTTTTAAAATTAGCACAACAATTAGCTAGTTCAGGTTTCCGTGATACTAGTCGGGTGGGCGGTGGCAACCCAGAATTGGGGGTAATGATGGCGCGTTATAATCGAGATTTTTTACACAAATCTCTCTTATCTTATCGCCAAAGTATCGACAACTTGATCGAGTTAGTTGAGCAGGAAGATTGGCAAGGGTTGGAAAAAAGACTGCAACAAACTCAAGAAACGCGATCGCAGTTTTATTCTTAATTACTATATATCCCCAACTTCTCTAAGAAGTCGGGGATATTAAGACTTGTCGAAAAAGTCGGTTAGCTTACTGAGTCTACAAGCTTTTTTCTTCCCTATTCACCATTCCTCGTCAGAGTTTTAAGTTTTGAATTCTCAATTTTGAATTGAAACTCCAAACTCCAAACTCTCAAACCTATTCCCCACGCCGATATTTATGGATTACGGCTATCAAGAAGATCTTGCTTACATTCACGATGTTGGATTTGGTGCTTTTGCCAGTCAATCCGCACCAGGTTTACTAGAAATATTACACCAAAAGGGGATAGAAAATGGTCTCGTTGTCGATTTAGGATGTGGGAGTGGAATATGGGCAAAAGCCCTCACTCAAGTAGGTTATGATGTGTTGGGGGTAGATTTATCTTATGCAATGCTAGATTTAGCAAGAGCCAAAGCCCCAAAAGCTAAATTCCAACAAGGCTCTTTACTCAAATTTAACTTACCAACATGTAATGCAGTAACTTCAATTGGTGAATGTCTAAACTATCAATTTGACGAACATGGGTTAGCCGATATCCAAGAATTATTCGTGCGAATATACAAGTCATTACAGTCAGGTGGTATATTTATATTCGATATTCTTGAACCAGGCTCTTTAAGTGGTACTAATCCACAAAAAACTTATAATGAAGGAGAAGATTGGGCAATCTTACTGGAAAAATCAGAGAATAGTCAAGACAATACATTAACTCGCAAAATGACAATATTCCGGCAGGTTGGGAATCTTTATCGTCGGAGTAAAGAAACTCACACTGTTAAATTATATAAAGGTGCTGATATTGCTAAACAACTGCGGCAAGTTGGGTTTAGAGTCAGAATTATTCGTGGCTATGGAGAATTTAGATTTAGAAAAGCCTTAGTCGGATTTATCGCTACCAAAGTATGTTAGCGACAGGATTACAGCAGATTGCAGGTTGATAAAGTATACCCCAGAAACAAGTAACTTTATCTCGACTGAAATGCAGTTTTCTCCAAAATTAGCCTAACGTCAGATGGATTTCTTGAGATTTCACGTTGCCAATGACCAAAGCCACCATGCTGATTAACAGCTTGAATCCACTGATCGAGAAATCCCCATTTAGCCTCATCTTTCAGCATGGGTTATGTTTGGCTATTGAAATAAGACGACTGACTTGCAATCTTATTATAGTAAAAAAAACTGATTACTCTAATTAAGATATATTGTCCGAACACTTACCCACCATTAAAAATTTGCTTTGCGGTCAAATTGAACTCTGAAAATACCAACGACTCAACCCTTTCATCTCCCCGAAACAGCTTAATTTGATACTCACCATCTACTAGCTGATAAACCGACAAAGTAGGCTGTTTCGGAGAACCAATATAACGGCTACCACCTAAACCCAAATAATCTACAATCCAATATTCAGGAATGCCTAATGCTTCATAATCGATCATTTTGTGTGCATAATCATCGCGCCAATTTGTACTGACAACTTCAATAATTAGAGGAATGGACGAGCCTTGAGTAATTGTTGAGGATTTTTCCCACAAAGGTTCTAAGACTAAAGCATCACCTTTAACTACCAAAATATCAGGCAAATAACCGGTTTCTTGACTCGGAGATTTAACCAGGGCATTCCTAGGAAATCGATAAGAAAGTTGGAGTCTGCGAGTTTCTAGGGTTAGCTCTGTCTGCAAAAATTCAACAACCTCTTCATGTTTTCCTGTGGTCTGCATTTCAACAATAACTCCGTTATGTAATTCATAATGTCCGTTTTCTGGTTTCCATTTCAGAAAGTCATCAAAAGTCATTAACTTGGATATAATAGCTTGAATCATGGCACAACCTCCAATGCTCTAACATCATTTTAACGTTAAAATAATCTGTGGGCGTTAGAAACCCGGTTTCTTAGAGAAACCGGGTTTCTTTATTCTTTAGGTTAATCGAATAATCTTCAAACTCTCAATGCCTCTATCGTCCACAATTTTGACAGCAACACGCTGATATTCTCCTATCTCAAAGGGCAACGAGACAGTCCCTTGATAAGACTCGATTAAATCTTCATCAATTTCGGCTTTGAGATTGCGGGCGAGGCGCGACCAAGCATCCTTTTCTCCTGCCATCGGGAAGAAAACCTGACGGGGGAAAATGCTTCTGCCATCATAATCGGTATCTAACATCCATACGGCAATTTTTTCGACGTTTCCAGACTCGATATTTCCTGTTTTAGTGTTGTAGTAATCGAAGCCATAGACTTCTACTTCCCACTTACCTGCATCTTCCCCTCTGTTGATACGACGGAGGGCGACATCTGGTTGACCCATCAGCCAGAAGCTATCGTTACTAGCGCGTTTTTTCTTGAGGTCTTCTGTCTGCATATCCATGTTCATTTGTGCTTTCAGAAGCGTGACACCAGGCCAGTTGGTTTCGTCGATGTCTTTGGCAGCTTCAGGGTCAAATTGGAAGGCGGCAAAGATAATTAATTTAGGCTTGGGTACTAAATTGTGTGCTTCTTCAATAGCTTGGTTAACATGGCGTTGTTCTAGAGGGGCGTGTTCGGGACCGAAGGAAATAACGACTCGCATCGGATTGCCATAAGTGCCGCCAGATTCTTTGACAGTATTTGCTCCCAATCTGATGACAGGAAAATCATCTAGGCATCTTATGTAAGCTAAACTACCTTCACGACTAAATAATCTTTTTGCTAGTTTTAATCGTTCCATTCCGTCCGGATATTTTGCTTTCCAATGATTACCTGAACGCGAGCGAGTCTCCAGCTACTAAGCGGTTACTCCAATTATGCTTGTGCTTGTAAAATTCGATCGCCTGTCGAATAGCCTCAAAGCCTTCACTTTACAATATTTGTTGGCTGTTTTTTATGATTTCTCTAGCCTGCTAATATCTTTGCTACCCGCAGATGAATTATAAGAAAATAGCCTGAAAACCCAGTGTCTTTAGACCGGGGAGTGTCAAATCTAACCACACCGGAATCACAGGCTCACCCGCTTTCAGTGACGCGATCGCACTCTCCATATCAAACTCTACCAGTTGGAGCGATCGGTACACCTCTAATCATCAATTCAATGGACAAAAGTGGACTAACCATACAAAAGAAGACCTTTTCGCCTCAAAAGCGATCGTTCTTTTTGGCATACCTGCTGGCATGACAGGACAGAAGCTATTGATGCTGCTATCCCTTGCACAAGGCGGCACCCAGATTCGAACTGGGGGTAAGGGCTTTGCAGGCCCCTGCCTTACCACTTGGCCATGCCGCCGTAACTTCAGTTTACCATTATAGCATATAGAGTTGATAAATAGCAAGAAAGATGTGGCAACGGATGGTTTAACGGATGTAACGGATGTGGCAACGGATGGGGTAACGGATGTAACGGATGGGGCAACGGAGGTAACGAAGGTAACGGATGTGGCAACGGAGGTAACGAAGGTAACGGATGGGGCAACGGAGGTAACGAAGGTAACGGATGGGGCAACGGAGGTAACGAAGGTAACGGATGAGGCAACGGATGGGAAAACTTCCGGATAAACCAACAAATCATCCGTTACATCCGTTACCCAATCCGTTGCCTAGACTTTTGCCAGTACCCTTCCAGATGCACCGACAGTTTCCCCATCATGCAATGAAATTAACTGTCCCATAATCGCATCGACATTTTTCCGGGCATCGCCAAACAGCATATCGGTATTTTCCTTGTAGAACAAGGGATTCTCCACGCCAGCATAGCCACTAGCCATACTGCGTTTCATGACGATAACTTTGGTAGCTTTCCACACTTCTAACACAGGCATTCCGGCAATTGGGCTTGCGGGATCTTCCATAGCGCTAGGATTAACGGTATCGTTAGCACCAATTACTAACACGACATCTGTTTTGGGGAAATCTTCGTTAATTTCATCCATTTCCAAAACGATATCGTAGGGTACATTAGCTTCAGCGAGTAACACATTCATGTGCCCTGGCAGTCGCCCTGCCACTGGATGGATACCAAAGCGAACTACACTACCGCGATCGCGTAATATCTTGGTAATCTCAGAAACGGAATGCTGTGCCTGTGCTACTGCCATCCCATAACCGGGGACAATAATTACACTCTTAGCATCGCAGAGCAATTCGACTGTTTCATCAACTGTGGTGGAAGTTGATTCACCCACAGGTGCGTCACTTTTAACGGCGGGTTTCCCTGCGCCTTCGCCAAAACCACCCAAAATCACACTAATAAATGAGCGATTCATCGCTTTGCACATAATGTAGCTGAGGATTGCTCCACTACTACCTACTAATGCGCCAGTGATAATTAGTAAATCGTTGGATAGCATGAAACCTGCGGCTGCGGCTGCCCATCCCGAATAGCTATTGAGCATCGAGATAACGACAGGCATATCAGCACCACCAATTGCCATCACCAAATGGATGCCCAAGACACAGGCAATCCCCGTCATAATTAATAACGGTTGTAGCCCTCCCAGATGTGGGGCTGCCATAAATTGGACACCAAACCACACTGTGGCTACCAGCATCGCGATATTCAATAAGTGACGCGCTGGCAACATTAAGGGTTTGCTACTAATAATTGCCCGCAGTTTGCCAAAGGCAATAATTGAACCAGTGAAAGTTATCGCCCCGATAAATACACCCACATAAATTTCTATCTGATGGATGGTTTCTTCAACTCCAACTAAGGATGATTCGGGTTGAAGGTAATTGGCAATACCGACTAAAACAGCAGCTAAACCCACAAAACTATGGAGAATTGCCACTAATTCTGGCATTGATGTCATCGCCACGCGAGAGGCTAAAATTGACCCAATAATAGCAGCAGGGAGAATTGCTCCACCCAATAGAGCATATCCTGAGCCACTTACAGCCGGACTCAATGCGGTAGCAACAAAGGCAATCAGCATTCCGATAATGCCGTAAATATTACCCTTGCCAGCGGATTCCTGATTGGATAATCCACCCAAACTGAGAATAAATAAAGCACTCGCCGCAATATAAGCGACTGTTACTAGGTTATTGGACATAATCTCCTTGATTGGTTGTTGGTTATTGGTTGTTAGTTATTTGTTGTTGGTTGTTGGTGATTGGTTGTTGGTTATTGGTTGTTGGTTATTGTTTTTTTCTCCACACAAACAAACAACTAACAACAAATAACAAACAACTAACAACAAATAACTAACTACCTTCTAAACATCTTCAGCATTCTTTGAGTCACCAGGAAACCACCGGAAATATTAATGGTTCCGACTAAAACTGCGATCGCGCCCAGTATAGTAGTAGGTGAAGTTAGTTCTCCAGAAATCTGTACTATACCGCCGATAATGATGATGCCGCTAATCGCATTAGTGACACTCATTAAGGGTGTATGGAGAGCAGGTGAAACATTCCAGATGACTTGCCAACCGACGAAGCAGGCGAGGACGAATACCGTAAAGTGGGATAAGAACGATGACGGCGCACCGATGCCAATCCCAATCAAGGCTAATGCGGCGATTATCGGCCACAATAAACCATTTGATTTTTTCTTTTCTACCTTGACAGGTTCAGCTTTAACTGTCTGTGCCTGCGGTGCAGGTTGTGGGGGTGCAGGAGGAGTAGTTGGTTTTGGTGGCGGCCAAGTTATTTTTCCTTCGTGGAGGATTAAAGCACCTCGCACTACCTCATCTTCCATATCGACTTTATAGTCATTGGAACCACCCATATCTTTTAATAGGTGGGAAAGGTTAGTACCGTAAAGTTGGCTGGCTTGATTTGCCATCCGGCTGGGCAAATCGGTAATCCCAATAATGGTTACGCCTTTATATTTGTAAACCTCATTAGGCTTAGTTACTGCGCAATTCCCCCCTTGCTCGGCTGCCATATCGACAATTACCGAACCTTCCTTCATGCTTTCTACCATTTCTTGGGTAATTAGCAATGGAGCTGGTTTACCTGGGATTAGGGCTGTGGTGATAATAATATCGACTTCCTTAGCTTGTTCAGCAAACAAAGCCATCTCAGCGTCGATAAATTCCTTACTCATCACCTTGGCGTAACCGCCTTCACCCGTACCATCTTCAGCGAAAACGAGTTCGAGGAATTCTGCCCCCAAGCTTTCCACTTGCTCTTTAACTACAGGGCGAGTATCGAAAGCGCGGACAATTGCACCCAAACCTCTACCTGCACCAATCGCAGCTAATCCAGCCACACCTGCACCAATTACCAATACTTTAGCAGGGGGAACCTTACCAGCAGCAGTAATTTGTCCAGTAAAGAAACGTCCAAAATTATTTGCCGCCTCAATAATAGCCCGATACCCGGCAATATTTGCCATGGAGCTAAGGGCATCCAGCTTTTGGGCACGACTGATGCGGGGCACAGCATCCATCGCCAATACTGTAGCCTTCCGCGCGGCTAATTTTTCCAGTAATTCTGGGTTTTGGGCTGGCCAAATAAAGCTGATTAAAGTACCACCCTCAGATAGCAAATCAACTTCATGCTTCCCTGTCGGGTGCATCTGTGGGGCGCGAACTTTTAGTATAATATCTGCCGAACTCCACAGAGTTTCTGCATCAGGGACAATTTGACATTCAGCGTCTTTGTACAAATAATCGGAGAAGTTAGCCTTCTCGCCAGCCCCAGACTCAATTAATACTTCAAAGCCCAGCTTCTGTAATGCCTTTGCTGTATTGGGTGTGGCGGCTGCCCGACATTCTCCCGGATAGATTTCCTTGGGAATACCAATCTTCATCGCTGTTTTGGTTGGTGGGGTTTCGGAGGGGTTACTTGATGCAACCTCTTTTTCCATGGCTATTGTCATAAACACTCCTTAGTGATATAGAGGAAAACTTGTGCTTGGGGATTCCGCGCTTACTGATGCGCTTCTGAATACTGCCTAGTAAGGGCGGCTAGAAAAGCCTGTGAGGTGCTTAGGGTTGGTGGTGGATTGTTTGCTAGCCAATTTTAGAGATGATCTTTTGCACCATATCTCGATCCCCAAATTTGGACTATTATTTTTAGGTTGTTTTAGCAATTCCCGCCAGATGGCACTTTTTCTAATGGTTGAGCGTCTCAGTTACTAGCGATAACAATGGGTTTAACTCAGATCTTGCACCATTGATAATAACTATAGGGTGGGCAGTCCCCACCAACGTAATCTGATGCTTTTCGCCTTAAACTGGGGACTGCCCACCCTAGATCCCACTCTTTTTTGACTTGTTGATTTTCGGACTTTGCTTTAAGTGCTACCCTGTTTCTATGGATTTTTGTAACAAACCGCAGTCCCTTACAGTTAAAAGCCACAAATCTATGTTATACCCAAAACTTTCTATAAGACGTATAGTTTCCGCGATCGCAGTTTCCGGTTGTTTGCTGACTGGTATCTCTGCCACTGCCTTAGCTGGGAACAATTCTGGACTAACTCTTTTTAGCGGTATCCAACGGGAAAATATCCTTAATTATTTTCTTGACTTTGGTGGGCAACCGGGCGGCTGGGATCGTTACCGTCTCAGGGTTCCAGCTAAAAAGATGGAATTAGGGGTTGCCCAGTTTGTGATTACATATCCCGATTATTACGATGGCAAGTTCGACGAGAAAGATATTGAAGTGCGGATTAAGAAGGAATCTCTGCCCCTGTCTGAGGTGAAATGGGATAAAGATAATCACCGGATTGAGATTTACTTGGCAAAGCCAATCGAAGCTGGTAAGAGTGTCGAGATTGTACTCTCTAACGTGAAAAATCCAGCTTTTGGCGGAACTTACTATTTTGAATGTCGGGCGTTTACCCCAGGTGACATTCCCCTACCTCGTTACCTTGGTACATGGATTTTGAGCATTAATTAAAAGTATCAGTCTTTGCTTAATCGCTAATGGCTAATAGCTAATGGCTAATAGTAGAGAAAAAAATACAATTAGCAATCAGCGATTAGCCATTTAAGCAACTCATTTGAGTATAACTAGCAACTTGGGTTATTACGGATTTATTGGATAATTTAGTTTTTACGCGGAGCGGTGGGGTTATGATTCAAGCCATACCTAAACTAGTAACATTTGATGAATTTATTGATTGGTATCCTGAGAATTCTGAACACCACTACGAATTACATAATGGAGCGATTGTTGAAATACCGAAACCAACGGGTAAACATTCAGAAATCGCTGGTTTTATCGGCGGTGAACTTTTCTTACTAATTCGGCAATTACAACTGCCTTATTTCCTTCCTAAAGAATGCGTCATTAAACCCTCCCCTCATGAATCTGGGTATGAACCTGATGCGATTGTTTTGGATAAACAAGCTGTAAAATCTGAACCCCGTTGGGCTAAGGAATCGATTATTACGATAGGTTCATCAGTCCGTCTGATTGTGGAAATAGTCAGCACTAATTGGCAAGATGATTACGCTCTAAAACTCAATGAATATGAGGCAATGGGTATTCCTGAATATTGGATAGCTGACTATTTAGGATTGGGTGGGAAACGTTATATTGGTAGTCCAAAATTACCGACTTTTTCAGTATGTCAGCTTGTTGATGGGGAATATCAAATTAGTCGGTTTAGAGGGGATGAGCGGATTGTGTCAGGAGTTTTTCCTGAGTTGAATTTGACAGTTAATCAGGTATTTGATACTGCGGTTTAGGTTGCACGAACCAAGTGCAGCCTAAGCTATCTTTTTAATTTAAGATATAAATAATACCAAGTAAGTTTAACTCCGCAACAGAAAAAGCAGCAGAGCCAACGCCTAGCCCATCCCTTACTCAGGCTGCTAATCTACCAGCTTGCGTTAACGGTGCGGATAGCGGTTTGCGACTTGGTTAGTGTGCGATAGTTGACCGACATGGTAAGCTTAGAGATTGTGACTCTTAGAAAAACTGGGAAGGCGGCACAACCCGCCCCGCTTTCCTCCCGGTACTATTTAGGGTACAGGGTTTATAGCGGGATTTTTTCATGACTAAACGTACATTAGAAGGAACTAGCCGTAAGCAAAAAAGACGATCCGGTTTTAGGGTGCGGATGCGTACTAAAAACGGTCGTACTATAATCAAAGCCCGCCGTAGTAAGGGACGTTATCGTCTCTCAGTGTAGTAGTGGCTGAGGTTTCAAAGGTGTTAGGGATTAGGTTGCAGGTGATATTTCTTAACCTAAAACCTAAAACCTAAAACCTATTTAGCTGTTGGAAATTTGCAATCGTGTTGCCTCAAGCCAATCGACTTAAACACAGACGAGATTTTCAGGCGGTTTATCAAAAAGGAATTCGTCGTTCAGGACGTTATTTTACCTTGCGGGGATTGCGGCAGCGTCCGAAAATCTCAAATAAATCGATAAAAGTTAGAACAGAGTCAATAGTAGTCAGTAAGCCACCGACTCGTATTGGCATATCCATCAGCCAAAAAGTCAGTAAAAAAGCAGTAGTGCGGAATCGGATTAAGCGACAGATTCGAGGGGTACTACGGCACTTGTTGCCACGAATATCATCGGGATGGAATCTGGCAATTATAGTGCAACCAACAGCGGTAACGTGCGATTATGCAGAATTTTTGCGAGAATTAGAGCAGTTGTTGGCAGAAGCAGAGGTAATAAATGGGAATTAGAGAAGATGTTTTTTACGAGGGGGGTCCTCACATAGGGGATCTGATATTTAATATTCTGTTAGGCTTTACGATTATCGCCTTGCCCCTGACGTTTGGTGCGCTGGCGCGGGCGCTGTGGCTGCGCTATCGTATTACAGATCGCCGTATTTCCATCACGGGAGGTTGGCAAGGACGCGATCGCACTGACATTATTTACTCAGAAGTTGCTCAAATTAGAAAAGTGCCCCGTGGTTTAGGGATGTGGGGAGATATCGTCGTCACCCTCAAAGATGGCAGCCGCTTGGAAATGCGTGCAATTCCCCAATTTCGGGAAATTTACGACTATATTGCCGAAAAAGCAGCTCAAAAAACGGGTAAACCAATTGACTCAGTGAAGGCATAGACTTGCTGAATCAGCAGGTGGGTGGCGCGGGAATCCAGCCGATAAGTGCTGGAAACCCGTCTCCGCATTTTGCCGAATATCCGATAGATTAGATTCAGAAAACTTTACATCGCTGAGTTAGACTTTATACGAATGGACTTTGGTATCGGGTTTCTTTCCAACAACGTCATGCTGCCAATCCTGGATTTCTTTTACGGGATTGTGCCAAGCTATGGTCTCGCTATCGTAGCACTGACTCTAGTTATTCGCTTTGCTCTCTATCCCCTTAATGCGGGTTCCATTCGCAACATGAGGCGGATGAAGATTACCCAACCGCTGATGAAAAAGCGGCAAGAAGAGATTCAGAAACTCCATGCTAATGACAAAGTTAAACAGCAGGAGGAAATGAGCAAACTCTTCCAAGAGTTTGGTAATCCCCTGGCTGGGTGTTTGCCAGTATTGTTGCAAATGCCTGTATTGTTTGCTCTCTTTGCCACTTTACGGGGTTCTCCCTTTTCTGATGTTAGCTATCCGGTTAACGTGGAAATCTTTCCCAGAGAACAAATTGAGTTAATTCAACCTCAAGCTTTTGCCAGCAAGCCGCAAAATATTTACATTGCTGATGGGATTCATGCTCCTGTAGCCGCTGTGATACCGGGAGGTAACCGCCTAGTAGCAGGGGAAAAGACAACAATTGAGTTTAAAACCACAGAAGGTCAACCTCTGACAGAATTGTTATCTGAGTATCCCGATACGGAAATTATTCCCAAATGGGAAATTACCAAAGGGGCTGATTTAATTCATATTGGGGAAGATGGTACTATTGAAGCGATCTCGCCAGGAGAAGTAACACTAACTGGTAAAATTACCGGACTTGCCTCCAATAGAGGATTCCTATTCATTGATGCCTTGGGGCGAGTTGGTGCTTTTGAAGAAAATGGCATTATTCACTGGGATATCGTGGGTATGATTCTCTTCTTTGGCATTAGTTTGTATATCAACCAAGTTCTCACAGGTCAGAATACTAATAATGATGCCTCAGACCAGCAGAATACGGTGAATAAGATTACCCCAGTTATATTTTCTGGGATGTTTTTCTTCTTCCCACTCCCTGCTGGTGTCTTGATGTATATGGTGATTGCCAATATTTTTCAGACGGCGCAAAGCTTTATTCTGATGCGAGAGCCATTGCCAGAAAACATCCAAAAAATGGTGGAGGAGCAAGAAAAAGAAGCCAAGGCTGCCAATCGAGAAGCACTACCTTTTGAACCAAAGGGAACCAAGAAAGAAGAAAAGCCAACGGAAAAGCGGACAGGAGCAGCAGCTCAGTCTAAGGTTGTCAAGAAAGAAGAAAAGCCAACACAAAAACGCACCACACCACCAGCTCAATCTAAGGCTGTCAAGAAAGAAGAAAAGCCTGGGGCTAATCGAGATTCTCTGCCTTTTGAGAACAAGCGTTCTAAGAAAAAGCCGTAAACGTATTAGTTATGAGCAATCAACTCAAACACCGGGGTAAGGAGTGGCTTGAAAAACTCCTTGACTTATCGGGATTAGCTGCAGATGTTAAGGTGACAGATAGTGAGGATTCAGAGGTAGATAGACCGAGTTATTGGTTAACTATTGAGGAAACTCAACTGACATCGTTACAAATCCACACCTTGATTGGACCAAAAGGTGAGGTTATTGATGCGATTCAGTATCTCGCTAATTCGATTCTAAATTTAGACGATCGCGAGCAAGGTTCTTATACCATTGAACTGGCGGGCTACCGCCTTCAGCGTCAAGAGGAACTCCAATCATTGGCAACTCGTGCTGCTCAACAAGTGCGGGCAACGGGTGGAGAGGTTGAGCTGACATCCCTCTCATCGGCGGAGAGACGGCAAATTCATACATTCTTAAAAGAGTGGGATGATTTGGAAACTCAAAGTCGGGGGCAGGAGCCAGATAGGCGTTTGGTTGTGCGTATGCGCTTGTTAACTAATTACTAAGAGACGAAGGAAGGGTGAGTCGATTAGGGGTATTTGTTAATATATCCCAGCGACTTGCCCCTACACCGATTCCCCCTTTTTCCCTATTCCCTATTCCCCGGAATAGTTCTCAGTTTTGAGTTTTGAATTAAAACTCAAAACTTAAAACTCAAAACTCAAAACTTTTTTCCAAATGGAAGCAATACATATTCCGTTTCTACTCAAATTACCAGAGCATACTGATGTTATTGAGGTGAATGAGTCTGTCGAGGGGCTGGAGACGCTGACTCCAGTGCGAGGACGATTGGAAATCATTCATCAGGGAAATTATCTGGATGTATCGGCTCAAGCTGAAACTATTATTACATTGACTTGCGATCGCTGTTTGAAGCAGTATAATCACCGTTTAAGTCTTAATGTATCGGAATTTGTTTGGTTAGACTCTTCGGCAAATGAACCTGATAATGGTCCAGTGGAACGGGAAACTTTGTTGGACGATTTGGTGGAAACTTTGTCCCCTCAAGGAGATTTTGAGCCGAATATTTGGCTATACGAACAACTTTGTTTGGCAATTTCACCACGGAAGTTATGCGACAGTAAATGTCCGGGAATTATAGTTGGCGATAATGCTACTACAAGTTCAATGGATACTGTCTCAACTCGCCCTAGGGATCGTCGTTGGGAGGCTTTGGAAATTCTGAAAGGGCAACTTCCTGGTTGATATTATTATTGTCAGGGTTTTGATGGTAACTTTCAGTTATGTAGTAAGATTCGTTAGCAATAACAGAGGGCTGGAAAGATTCCTAACACCGTTGGCGTAGCCGCCCTGAAAGGGCTACTCCTAACACCGAACTCAGGTAGATCCCTCTTTCCCCAATCTTCATATCTGTGAAACAGAAGCGTCACAAGTACGTCATAAGAGATGTCTATATTGAGAATGTCAGTGGTAGAGGCTAGAAGCTAAAGGCTAATCTTCCCTCTATTGCCCATTCCCCACTCCCCTTGATAAATCACTATGCTACAAGACACCCAAAACTCTAAATCCACAAAACCCACCAAACCCTCTTCTTTCAAAACAGCCACAACTTATATATCACTAGTAGTGTTTGGTGCTGGTGTTACCTTAGCAGGTAGTTACTTGCTATCTCGTAACCCACTCCCTAATGCTTCTGCGGAAAACTCTGGCAATGTTTTGGCGCAAATTATTCCTAATAATAATCCGGATACCAATCAACGAGAAAATTTTGTGACTAGAGTAGTGGATAAAGTTGGTCCGGCTGTCGTGCGAATTAACTCGTCAAAAACAGTCGCAACTAAAATTCCCGATGCCTTTAATAATCCGTTTTTTCGGGAATTCTTTGGAGATCAAATTCCCAATCAACCCCAACAGCGAGTAGAAAGGGGAACTGGTTCTGGTTTTATTATTAATACTGATGGTCAAATTTTAACTAATGCTCATGTTGTTGAAGGTGCAGATAAAGTTAGCGTGATTCTTAAAGATGGGCGCACCTTTGAAGGTAAAGTTTTGGGAAGCGATCCGGTGACGGATGTTGCTGTGGTGAAAATTAAGGCGGATAAACTCCCTATGGTAGAATTGGGTGATTCTGATAGCCTTAAACCTGGGGAATGGGCGATCGCAATTGGTAATCCTCTGGGGTTGGATAATACTGTAACTACTGGTATTATTAGTGCTACTGGTCGTTCTAGTTCTCAAGTGGGTGTTCCTGATAAACGAGTACAGTTTATCCAAACTGATGCTGCGATTAATCCTGGTAATTCTGGGGGTCCTTTGCTGAGTGCATCTGGACAAGTAATTGGGATGAATACTGCTATTATTCAGGGTGCGCAAGGGTTGGGTTTTTCGATTCCGATTAATACCGTCCAAAGGATTGCCAATCAGTTAATTTCTAAGGGGAAGGCGGAACATCCTTTCTTAGGGATTTCCATGGTAAGTTTAACTCCAGAATTGAAGCAAAATATTAATAGCAATCCCAATGCTGGTGTGACTGTAGAAGAGGATTCTGGTATCCTAATTGCTAAAGTTATGCCCAATTCACCAGCAGCCCAAGGGGGATTGCGAGCAGGTGATATAATTCGTGAAATTAACGGTAAAACTGTGAAAAATGCTGAGGATGTCCAAGCATTTGTAGAAAACTCTCAGGTTGGTAATGAATTACAATTTAAGTTGCGTCGCGATCGCAATGATATCCAAGTTACAGTGCGCCCTGGTGCATTTCCTACGCAGAGGTAATGTCGGGGAGTAGCAGCGGATGAGTTATTGGTGGATAGCTAGGTTTATGGGATGTGGTAGCGGATGAGTTATTGGT
>NZ_JAMZMM010000552.1 GCF_024178385.1 Limnofasciculus baicalensis BBK-W-15
GCTGTTATGAGGTACAGTAGCAGTAATTTTCAGGTATGTTCGGTGCAGAGAAACCCGGTTTCTCAAAGAAACCGGGTTTCTGAGGTGTACTTCATAAACCTGCAATCTGCTGTATCACGCACCCTACTCCGTAACTGACTCATGACGCTACACTAACCTGGCTGAAATACTGACGATATAAATTGCAGCAAGGAATAACGCGATCCCCTACTAAATGAACTAACCCCATATTGCGTAGCTTCAACGCCTGTACCCGATCTAATTCTACTGGTGCTGGGGAAGATGCAACTTCAGTCAAAGCTTTCAGGAGTTGGGGAAATTGTTGCAACTTTGACAAGTGCCGACGGAGGTGTTCGCTGTAAACCGTTCCTTTACTACCAGACTTTGGGCACAACTGTTCCAATGTGACATCCTGATGCCAGATGTGGTAGAGTGCCTTTTGTACCAGATAGGGATGACCACCCACCAAGGACATCAACTGCCTTACCCGATCGAAGTCCCAATTCAGTCCGTGACGCTGTACCAAATCTTGGACTTCCTCTTGAGTAAACTCTGGTAACTCAATCGAGAGTCCCACATTAAAGGGCGATACATTGCTATTTTCAGGTAGCTCAACTTCAGTAGAATTTACCACCACTAACCGTAGTTTTTTCCAAAGATGGCTAATTTGACTTCCGCCCTTGGCTTTCTCATGCCATGCTCGCAGCATACTGAAAAAGTCTGAGAGGATTTCCGGGTATTGGAATATTACATCCAATTCATCTAAGCCAAGGACTAGGGGAGTATCGATTTCGGCTAACAGATAATTCTCGAAATACTCAGTAGCGCTGTAATTGCCACCTAGAATCTCATCCCAATAATTCCCCAACCGATTCGGTAAGCCTAAGCTTTTGCCAACGCTGGCACAAAACCACTGTAAGAATTTATCTGAATTGGTGAAGATATTACTACTAGCAAGCTCAAAGCTTAATGATACGGAGTGGTATCCTAGCTCTGTTGCTTCAGCTAAAATCCTTGCCATCAGGGAACTCTTGCCCATTTGTCTGGGAGATTGAATCCGAATCAAAGCTCCAGGTTGGGTAATCATATCGTAGCAGCGTGCTTCGATCGGGGAACGTTCGACATAAAATGCAGAATCCATACTCACTTGTCCCCCTGGTAATTCAGGTATTGGGGGAGCAGCCGTATCCATTTTCAGTTCGGGCAGATTATAGTATAGAGTTTGATTTTGCCTCTTCAGTGGGGTAAAATCTCCTGTTGTATAGAGAACTGAGTCCTTTGAACTGAATCTCGAAGTCGATCTGGCAACCCGATTAGTAGTTCCTGAGTAGACTTTACGTGTTGAGAACCCATCTCCTGATATCTCCGCCGCCCATTGCTGTGCTTGACGCATCAAGATCATCTGGAAATTTTTCTTGTTAACTTTCGTACCTATGACTTGGGATAGAAAAGCCCATATTTTCACGCCAACTGTTCTAGTATGGACATGAGAGAACTGGTAAGTTTCAGCAATTTGATCGTAAGTTTGATTTTGAAAAGACCCTCGGAGGATATTCAGTTGCATATCGGTTAGTTGTTTGCTGGTTCTGGCAAACACTACTGCTTGTAGGAGTTTGAGTGCGTCTTCCATGATCACGATTATTGATTGTAGTAACAAATCTAAAGGCTGCTAACCTTATTGATTTGATGTGTATTTAGTTAGTCGTAAATCCGTCTTTTCATTATCTTATCCCTACTTTCGTCCTAATTTATCAGCCATTTGTTTCAAATCTTCTACGCCAATTGGCTTAATTTTATAAATAGTCAGTGATCTCTGGTGGATCTGCCTGTGTCTGTCATCACCGATCTTCTCTATTTAGGAAAATAAATGATGTTTGCCGCGAACATTATTTCCTCGGGAAATGTTCGCGGTAAACATTTTGACATACTTACGGTAGTATGCACTCTTATTATTTGTAACATATAAATCTTAATGTTAGGGAGCGGGGCAGATTTTCATGGGTGAGTTATCGGTTAATCTGCCAAAGTTTTCCCTAAATCGCCCCTACCAATTTCCCATAGCCTAATATCTCCCCCCTGGTTTTAAATTGGGGTCAAAATCGCGCCACACACCAACCAAAACCCCTTGTACCTGTACTTGTGTCGCCATTACTTCTATCGGCGGATACTTAGAATTAGCAGGTTTGAGCATTACCCTGTCACCCTCCTGGTAGAAGTGCTTTAACGTCGTACCTTTTCCTTCTACCCTCGCTGCGACAATCTGACCATTTTTTATTTCCTTTGGATTGGGAACAGGGCACATAATTACCAAATCCCCTTCGGCAATCATATCTTCAATCATGCTATCTCCAGTCACCCGCAAGGCAAAGTTACCCTGTCTGGAAGATACACAAGACAAATCCAAATACTCGCTAGTTTCAGTAAAAGGTTCTACCATACCACCCGCCGCGATCGCACCCAAGACAGGTACTCCCGTTGACATCGTGCCGAGAATCCGAATTGTACGCGCTTTTCCTTCTGTCCAATCAATGTATCCTTTAGAGCGCAAATGTTCTAACCTACTTTGGATGGGAGCAGGCGATCGCAAATTCATCCCTCGCATCATCTGTCGGATTGAAGGCGCGTGTTTTGTGGTTTGAATATACTCCACCAGCCAATTATAAAGTTCTTCCTGAGCTTGGGTTAGGGGTTCCATAGTTCTACAATAGAATCGTTACTAAGTTTTGATATCAAGGGCTTGAGCTGAATTTCAACCATTCATTTCCTCAAACACTAAATATTGCTATCTATAGAACATTAGTACTATATTTCTCCATCATTTGTCCAGTAGTTAAGGGGAAGAGAGTTTTGAGTTTTGAGTTTTAAGTTTTGAGTTTTAAGTTTTGAGTTTTGAATTTTAACTCTCCTTCCCCCTTGTCCCC
>NZ_JAMZMM010000112.1 GCF_024178385.1 Limnofasciculus baicalensis BBK-W-15
GCAGATTGCAGGTTTATGAAGTACGCCTCAGAAACCCGGTTTCTTTGAGAAACCGGGTTTCTTTGTACCTCACATAATTTAGAATAGTGCGATCTTCAAAGAGTAACTAAGTTGCATCTTGCAATTCCCCAGTGCGGACAGAAATTGTTTTGGTTTGATCTCCACGCTGCACCTGGAGCTGTAATACTCGATCTATACTACTATCCTCAACTATCCGCTGTAATTGATCGGCAGTGGTAACCGATTTACCATCTATTTGAGTAATCACATCTCTCTTTCGCAATCCTGCTGCTTGTGCTGGGGAGTTTGGTAATACTTGTAGTACTAAAACTCCATTCACTTCTGGCAGACTCAATGATGAGTTAGAATCCCTATTATTCTCTCGTGCTATTTCAGGGGTGAGGGTTGTCATGCGAATGCCAATATAGGCATGGGTGACTTTTTCTCCTCGGGCTAATTTGCTGGAAATCTCTTTGGCTTTGTTAATCGGAATGGCAAAGCCAATCCCCATCGCATCAACACGAATGGCAGTGTTAATGCCAATTACTTCTCCTCGTGCGTTTAACAAGGGACCACCAGAATTACCGGGATTAATCGCAGCATCGGTTTGAATAAAGTCGATGCGCTTGTCAGGAATACCTGCTGCTGTACTTGAACGTTGCAGGGTGCTGATAATACCCAGTGTTACTGTATTATCTAATCCTAATGGGTTACCAACTGCGATCGCCCAATCCCCAACTTCAATTTTACTAGAATCTCCTAACGGCGCTACTGGCAAATTTTGTCCATTAATTTTGACAACGGCTAAGTCGGTAACTTCATCTACTCCTAGAACTTTGCCATCAAACTGCCTTCCATCTTTGAGAATAACTGTTACTTTATCTGCCCTATCAACCACATGGGCATTGGTAAGAATAATCCCACTCTTATCAATAATAAACCCCGAGCCTTGACCTCGCAGTCGTCTTTCTTGGGGGATTTGGGCTAAATCTTCCGCTGTGAAAAATTCTTTAGCAAAGGAATCCTCCAATAATGGATTAATGCGGCGGGTTATGGTGCGTTCCGTATTAATCCGCACTACTGCTGGTCCTACTCGTTTGACAGCAGCGGTGACAAAACTACTAGGGGAGTCAGGGATTAGCTGTCTTTGTGCCAGTAAAGTTGGTGTTTCTCTGGAGGTTGTTGGTACTGGATTTGCCTGAGATGGGAGAATCTGATAAACGCCAATCGTTAGGAGTACACCTAGCAGGAGAGGGAGTAAATAAGTATTAATTTGGCGTAGTAATAAGGCAATTTTTTTTAATTCCATAGCATTTATTAAGAGTTGGGCTTCTAATATCTTAGACTTGAGAGCCTAGATGTTTAATTTTATAATTTGTATATTTGATCTTTCAATTACACCCAATATTCTCTATTTTAGACTAAGATCCACAAGAAGAGACTAAACAAAATTGGAGTAATAACCATTGGCGAATGAAACTTTTCCCTTATCTGGACAAGATGAATATGACTTGGGGGTAGATTTTAATATTAGCCACCATCATCATGGCGATGGACACTCTCCACACCCTCATGTTCACGATGCAGAATCTCTCCAGCGAATTGTTAATCGGTTGTCTCGAATTGAGGGACATGTGCGAGGGATTAAGACTATGGTACAGGAAAGTCGTCCTTGTCCTGATGTATTGGTACAAATTGCAGCAGTACGAGGCGCATTGAGTCGAGTTGCCCGGATTATTCTAGATGAACATTTGACAGAATGTATTTCTCGTGCTGCTAAAGAAGGAAATATTGAGGTAGAAATTGAAGAATTGAAGGCTGCTTTAGATCGATTTTTGCCATAGGGATGATAGTTGTTCGAGTTCTCATGTTTGAATTTACTTAGACTACCATTCTATCATATATATTGAAGATCGTTCATACTTAGGACTTATGGAGTCAAGCTACTGATACTGTTGATGGTGCGTTACGCTCCGCTAACACACCCTACAGATAGAAGCTGTGCGTAAGTCCTAATACTTTAACCACAAACACTCAATTCTATGACAATTAGTCAACTATTCGATAACGCCAATATTTTCGTTTTACCTTTTTGGGCGATGATGATTCTTGTCCCAAATTGGGGGGTTACGCGGCGGGTAATGGAATCCTATTTGCCTTTTGTGGCATTGGCTTTTTTGTATATCTATTTGTTTGTAAATAGTATTACACCGGAATCTGTTGCGGCATTGTCTAATCCTCAGTTAGCTGATATTGCCCAATTCTTTGCGGATGAAAATGTAGCAGCGACGGGATGGGTTCACTTTTTGGCAATGGATTTATTTGTCGGACGTTGGATTTATTGGGAAGGACAACGGAGTGGTGTTTGGACTATTCATTCCTTGGCTTTCTGTTTATTTGCTGGACCATTGGGATTATTATCTCACATTTTGACTGCTTGGATTACCCAGAGATTTTCAGCTAAGACTGAGGTGGCATCGACAACGGTTTCTAGTTAATCCAGATTGCTAATGGCTAGTGGCTCATGGCTCATGGCTAATAGCTAATAATTTTATCAGAGAAACCCGGTTTCGCCGAAGTTACCGGGTTTCTCTGATGTAGTTTATCTGCCAGCAATCTCCTGTAAGTCTGCTACCAAATAATTGTCACGTATTTCCTTTGGCTGTTGAGCTATAGTTAAAATTAATTCCGCCATTTGCTTGCGATTAAGTCTAGTTAAGAAGTCAATTAATAATAAGTGATGAGCTGTTGCCATTGGGTTTTCATAGTGAGCGGATAGTGTGGCGAATAAGTTGGGCTTGGCAATCAGGTGAAGAAGGAAGTTAAAAGCATTGTTAGGCATAGTTTTGCCAGCAATATATGCAAATGCAATTGCCGCAGAAAGTTTCACAATATCCCTTTCATTAGAATTCAGTACCTCTTGAAAAAATCTAGTCTCTAAAGGCGTACTATTGCTGAGAATAGCCAGACATATGTATTACTGATATCCTGATACATGGGCAAGTCTTTCCGTGCGTAAGAGGGGGAACTTCCTGTAGCAAGGTGTGCCAAATCAATTAATATGTTGTACAGTAGACCTGTGTCTGATTCTTTTTGCAAGCGTTGCAGCAAGAATGGTACAACAATAGAGGCTGACCAAGATAAATCTCCCTGATGCCAAGTCATATTCCATAAATCTAACAACGCATCGCTACGGACGTTTTTGTCATCTGAGGCTAGGTTATGAATAGCATGGATCGTATCCTCTCCTATTAATTCAGGATCTAATTCATCTAATTTTATGTTATTTGTATTTTCCACGATGGCGTATTTCCTTGTTTAGTTAATATATTATTTGTCAATCAATTTTGATCCCCCTAAATCCTCCTTGATAACAGGGACTTAATTTCTAGATATGTTATCTAATTTAGGACTTATGCAGTTATGCTATCTGTAGGGTGCGTTATGTAACGCACCCTACTATATATGGAGTTTAGTGACAGATTTGGCGTAAGTCCTGTAATTGATATTTTATGTTCTACTGCCAACAATCGCAATCGCAATCCCACTCAATAAAACTATCGCACCTACTATAACATGGACTCCCGGGACTTCATGAAAAATAAAATAACCCAAAAAACTCGCTCCTACTGGCTCGCATAAAGTAGCAAGAGTGACTAAAGTAGGAGACAAGTAGCGCATCGCCCAATTAAAACTGGTATGTCCTACCATTTGTGGTAAAATAGCTGTCAAGAGGACGTAAAAGTAAACTGAATTTGGATAACTAAAGTAGTTGACACCGAAAACTAAAGGTAAAGGTAAAAGTACCAATGCCCCCGTGCTGTAGGCAACTGCCACATAACTCCCAATTCCTAGTCCCCGGCGCTGTGCTTCTTTACCGAAAAGGAGGTATAAACTATTCATAAAAGCGCCTACTAGTGCTAGAAAATTACCTAATAGGGGGTTCTTTACTACATTGACTGTTTCTTGATTCCCCATAGAAATTAACAAACCGCCCATAAAAGCGATGCTAATGCCTAATACTGTTATTTTAGTTAGTTTTTCTTTATACCAAAACCAAGAAAGTAAGGCTACCCAGATAGGATTAGTTGCCACTAAAGTAGTAGATGCTGTAATTGAAGTGAAGGAAAGGGAGGTAATCCAGGTGGCAAAATGTAAAGCCAGACAAATTCCTGCTGCGACTCCATAGCGTAAAGCGCCCGGAGTTAGTGGAATTGAATGGAAATTTCGCCAAGCTGGTATTAGTAATAGGGAGGCAATAGTCAGACGAGAAGCTGAGAGGAATAGGCTAAATCCTATCCCACTGACTTTGGCTGAGGTAATCGCTAAACGAATAAAAATTGCCGATGTTGAAATAGCAATGATTCCAGCGAATAATATCAATCCAACTTGCCACATTAACGGTTGTTTGGTGATTTTCATCCTGACTAGTGTTATAGTTTAGTTGAGATGTTCTCCGAATTTACAACAAATCGGCTACTCCACAATAACTCAGGACTTACGGAGCCAGGCTACTCATATCGTAGTGTGGATGGTGCGTTAGGCTTTGCCGTAATGCACCCTACAGATTGACTACTATAACTATTCCCCATTTCTCATTCTCTATGACAAGTAACATCTTTAACCAAAAACAAAATTTCTTTGACCGCTGGGCACCGAACTACGATATAATATTTACCACAATAATCTATCAATCTCTCCACAAAAGGTTGCTAGATTATGTTGAATTACCTGAAAATCCATATATCCTGGATTTAGGTTGCGGTACAGGGCGTTTATTGCATCGCTTTGCTAATGAATTTCCTACTCTTAAGGGAATTGGTTTAGATTTATCTGCGGAAATGCTCCGTCAAGCTAGATTACGGAATCAGCATCGGGAACGAGTTATTTATAAACAGGGTAATGCTGAGTCTATGCCTTTTGCTGAGGGGCAATTTGATGGAGTTTTTAATACTATTAGTTTCCTCCATTACCCTAATCCTCAAGAGGTTTTTATGGAGGTTAGTCGGGTTTTGCGGGTTGGGGGGCGGTTTCATTTAGTTGATTATAAAGGTAGGGATGAAAATGAGATTAATTTTATTCCTTTTTCTCCTAATGGAATTAGATTTTATAGCCCTGCTCGACGAGAGGAATTTGGGAGAGTAGCGGGTTTAAGGTGTGTGGGACATTATTATTTATTGGGTTGGGTTATGCTCAGTGTTTTTGTGAAATAAACTGCTGAATTATAACAATTATTAGTAGGTAGATTGAGCTAATTAAATGGAAAACTATTAGATAAGATTGTTTATAAAGTACACCCTATAAACCCGGTTTCTTTGAGAAACCGGGTTTATCTGCCTGACAACTGCTGTATTTTATCAGGCGCGTTAGGCTTCGCCGTAACGCACCCTACAGATGGAGTTTTTAGCGATTGAAGTATATTTCATGAGACGATATTAGCTGTCAAAACCCGATTTAATTTTCCACTCTGAAACCCTTCTAAATCTAAAGTAACATAGACAAAGCCGAAATCCTGAAATATAGATACCAAACTAGGTAAATCTGTTGTTAAAATAAACTCCTTAATTACCTCTGAAGGCAACTCAATCCGCGCCGTATCTCCTGTTGAGCGTACCCTCAGATTAGTTAAACCTAACTTGCGCAAATAAATTTCTGCACGCCCTACTCTTTGTAGCTTAGGAATAGTAATTTCTTCGCCATAAGGGAAACGAGAGCTTAAACAAGGCTGGGCGGGTTTATCCCACCAAGGCAATCCTAATTGTTTTGATAATTGGCGTACCTCCATTTTAGTTATACCAACTTCTGCTAAAGGCGATCGCGCCCCTCTTTCTTTTGCCGCCTGAATTCCGGGGCGATAGTCTCCTAAATCATCCGCATTCACTCCATCTACTACATAAGGATATCCCCGTTGTAGGGCGATGGGTTTGAGGGTGTCGTGGAGTTCGCTTTTGCAGAAATAACAACGATTAACGGGATTTGAGGTGTAATTAGGATTATCAATTTCATGGGTTTGAACTATTTCGTGGGAAATCCCGATTGCTGCGGCTTGGATGCGGGCATCTTCTAAATCTTCTGGTAATAGAGATGGAGATTCAGCCGTGATAGCTAAAGCGCGATTGCCTAAAATATCAGATGCAATTTTAGCGACTAGAGTGCTATCGATTCCGCCGGAATAGGCAATTAATGCTTGTTCCATTTCCGTAAATATTGTTTGTATTTGTTCTAGTTTTTGTTCTAACATGATTTCCAGTTTGGTTAATTAGGTTTTTTACGGAAAGTCAGTTGCAAAGGAATAGTCGTTATTTCCCGGAAATTGACTTACAGGAGATGATTAATCAATGTCTCCAAGCCGCAAGAGATAGGGGTACTGGTGTGGCTATGCGGGAATTACGTGAGATCATGGGGCAACGGATGGGGTAACGGATGTAACGGATGGGGTAACGGATTTCCTCCATCTGAAAAAACCGTTATCAAATCCGTTGCCAAACTATTGATTTATCTGCTTTCTGACACGCTGAGGCTAATTATACTCAAAACTGTTATTTTGTCTGGACTCCAGGGAATTATGTAGATAGAGTAGAGTCTCACTAGATTTGCCAGTCAATTAAAAGTAGCAAACAGAGACTTATATTATTACATTCTTTCATCCGAAAAAACCATTATCAAATCCGTTACTACTCTATGATGAATACCTCCAGCCTCCCTCATCAAGATATCACATACCGCATTATTGGGGCAGCAATGAGGGTACATCGTCGCACCCAAAGAGGTTTGAGAGAAAAACATTATCAAAAAGCGCTGACAGCAGAAATGCTTAAGGATGGTTTAATTTGTCCAGAAGAATATCGTCTTGAAATTTATGATGGTGAAATCTGGTTGGGTAGGCTATACCTCGATCATTGGGTTAATGAATGTGTGGTTGTAGAAGATAAAGCAGTATCTCATCAAATGGGAGATGATGAAATTGCTCAGGTTATTGCCTATTTAGGTGCGACACAAGCTCAGGTGGGATTGTTATTAAATTTTGGGCGCTCTCGGTTAGAATATAAGCGTATCTTGCCGCCGAAGTCTTTACAAGGTTGGCAGACTCAAGTTGCTAAATACTTGTGGAAACCTGGGAATTGGTAGTAGCAGATTTGGCAACGGATTTGGCAACGGATTTGATAACGGATGTAACGGATGTAACGGATGTAACGGATGGGGTAGCTGATTTAGCAGTGGATCTAGTTTATAGTTTAACTGTGGCAGGAATACTTCACTCATCCGTTACATCCGTTACCCCATCCGTTGCCCATTTTTTCTGTCAATGCTAATTTCTAGTTACTGCGGCTGATAATATAATCGGCGATTGCCAATAGCGCTTGAGCTTTATTCCCAAACACTGCCAATTGCTCCTTAGCCTCAACAATCAGTTGTGAAGCTTGACGCTTTGACTCCTCGATTCCCCACAAACTTGGATAAGTTACCTTTCCAGCTTGAACATCTTTGCCAGCAGTTTTACCAAGTTCTTCAGCAGTAGCAGTAATATCCAGAATGTCATCAATAATCTGGAAAGCCAAGCCAATATTTTTAGCGAAACGGGAAAACCGCTGCAAATCCCCAGGAGAAGCCCCAGTCAGAATTGCCCCACAAACCACACAGGATTCTAACACTGCGCCAGTTTTGTGAGCGTGAATGTAATTCAAAGTTTCTAGAGAAACATCTTTTAATCCTTCTGATTCTAAGTCAACCACCTGACCTCCTACAAGTCCAGGAGCGCCCGATGCCCGCGCTAAATGGGCAATTACCTGCAACACCTGCTGAGGGGGTACATTCTCAGTTTTACTGGCGATAAATTCAAAAGCATAGCTCAACAAACCATCGCCAGCCAAAATAGCGATATCTTCGCCGTAGACTTTGTGGTTAGTCAGTTTGCCGCGCCGATAGTCATCATTGTCCATTGCTGGCAAATCATCGTGAATCAGCGACATGGTGTGGATCATTTCCACAGCGCAAGCCGTGGGCATTGCCATTTCGGCAGTACCACCAGCCAATTCGCAACTAGCCAAACAGAGGATGGGGCGCAGCCGCTTGCCACCTGCTAGGAGCGAGTAGCGCATGGCTTCGTAAATTTTTTCTGGGTAGATGACGGGTAGCGCACTATCTAGAGCTAGATTGATCGCCTTTTTATGTTTGACTAGGTAAGTAGATAAATCGAAAGTGGATTCTGGTTGGGACGAATCCGTTTCTGTTGCTGCAAATATCATCCCTTGCTCTCTTATACTTAATATGACTTAGGATACTTTGATTTATTCGGGTCGATCGAACCAACTTGGACAGTAGCGATCGCCACAAATCTAAATTTCATTTAATCATTGTCTGGGTGCGATCGCACAGAAACTTATATAATCGCTAAATCTGAATCAGATCAACTGCTTGTATAGGAGAATAGACCTTGCTGCTTTGGGTTCCTTCTGACCAACCCCTGCACTATTGCAGGCTTCGGTTGGGAGTGCCACTGCCTCGGCATCTACCCACAAAGCACAACAGAGCAAAAAAACTTAAGAGCAGGTTAAACGCAAATTATGCAACACTTTGCATTACCGGATTTTTATATGCCTTGGTCAGCCCGCGTGAACCCCAACCTAGAGGGTGCGCGTGTACACTGCAAGGAGTGGGCTTATATGGTGGGTATCCTTGGAGCGGGTGAGGATGCAGTCTGGGATGAGAAAACTTTTGATAGGATGGATTTTGCAGCCTTTGCTGCCGCCACTCATCCTGATGCACCTGCGCCTGAGTTGAACTTGATCACTGATTGGTATATTTGGGGGTGGTTTATCGATGACTATTTCGCTCAAACATTCGAGCGTGGAAGTTCAGATATGGAACAGGCCAATGCCTACCTCTCTCGACTGCTATCTTTTATGCCCACTGATCTAAACACACCCATACCAGAACCCCAGAACCCACCAGAGTTTTCTCTAGTCGATTTGTGGCCTCGTACCGCGCCTACTATGTCTGAACAGTGGCGACAAAGATATATTGAACACATCCTAGTGATGGCAGAAGCCAGCCGACAAGAACTTTTAAAAACAAGCAAGAACAAAGAGCGGATACTAGATCCAGTTGAATATATCATACTACGCCGTAAGTTAAGCGGGATGTCTTGGGCTGCGGATTTGGTGGAACACTCCTTGGCATCTGAGATCCCCCCAGAGATCTATGACACGAGGACTATCCGCGTACTAAACGACACCTACGCAGACAGAGGTGCTCTGTGGAACGACATTCTCTCATATCATCATGACATTGACGATGGCAAGGTCAACAATTGTGTAGTTGTCTTGCAGCACTTTCTGAATACTGATTTGCAGACAGCCGTGAACTTGGTCAATGACCTTGCCACCTCGCGACTGTACCAGTTTGAAAACACGCTGAGTGTGGAACTCTATCCAGCAATGGATGAATGCGGGCTCGATGGTGCGGCGCGCCAACAGGTTTTGCGCTATGTGAAAGCACTCCAAGACTGGATGGCAGGGGAGTTGGAGTGGGCTATTAGACCCGGTGGTCGATACCTACCAGTCGAATCGGAGCAAGATGAAGCACAAATTGTTACCAAGCGTTTAAATACTGCGATGGCACGTGCGGGCTTATCTCCCTCTGCCATGGGATTAAGGGTGAGAACCTATAATTATGTTCCTTTCCAGACTGTAGGGGCAATTACGTTCCCAGAATTTTATATGCCTTTTTCTACAGAGTTGAATCCTCATCTAGAGGAAGGGCTACGGATTTCTAAGGAATGGGCATACGAAATGGGAATGATCGGGATTCCTGGTATCAGTTTCTGGGATGAAGATAAGTTCGATGCTATCGATACAGCGTTGATGTGTGCGTTAATCTATCCGAAAGCTTCCCATGCTGTGTATGATCTGACGACAAAATGCAATGTTTGGGGTATCTATACCGATGGTTACTTTGATGGACGCTACTTAGCTACCCGCGACATAGTAGGGGGAAAACTGTTCCTTGCTCGTCTGTTGGCATTGATCTCTAGCGATTCTGTACCGATCGCGATGCCAACCAACCCATCGGAACGTGGCTTGGCCGATCTATGGCAGCGCATGGCTGCTTCTGTGTCTCCCGAAAGAAAGCAGCAGATGCGCTGCGACATGGCCAAAATGTTTAAAAGTTGGGTGTGGCAACTCGACAACCAGATACAGAATCGCATCCCAGACCCAATCGATTACATAGAGACACGCTTTAATACAGTTGGTTTTGATTTGTTGATGCTCCTGAACCAGAGCGACAAAACACCCCCTGAACTTTATGACACTCCATCTATGTGTAGCCTGTACAAAGCGGCTGGCGATGTTGTTGGTTTAACCAACGACATCGTTTCCTATCAGAAAGAAATGGAATCCGAAGGCATAGTCTCCAATGGCGTGTTGGTAACTCAGCATTTTCTTGACTGTGATGTAGCCCAGTCTGTTGAGATTGTCAACAACCTGATTACGGCAAGGGTGCGTGAGTTTGAACACATCGTTGCTACTGAACTACCAGACCTCTGTGATGACTTCAACCTAGACATAAGTACTCGCGAGAAGCTATTTGGATATGTCGAACAACTACAGTTCATGATGTGTGGTATGCTCAAATGGCACGTGGGAGCCAGATGCTATAAAGAATCTGAATTTGGACGCGACCCAAGTCCAAGAAACCTGTTCAATGCCCCTACAACTATAGACTCCCCAGCCCCCGCAGAAGTAGAAAAACTGTTGATTGGTGTCCTCAATGGGCTAGGGACTTCGGCGGCACGGATTGGCACGCCATCATCTAAGACTGATGAAGTCAGGATTCTGTCCATACCTACCGAGAAAGCTATTTCGTCAACACAGTTGGTTGGCATCATCAATGGGCTAGGGACTTCGGCGGCAAAGATTGGCACGCCATCATCTAAAACTGGTGAGGGGAGCATTCAGTCCATACTGATCGAGAAGGCTATTTCGTCAACACAGTTGGTTGGCATCATCAATGGGCTAGGGACTTCGGCGGCAAAGATTGGCACGCCATCATCTGAGACTGCTGAAGTTTGATCTTTCTGTGGGAGAATAAATTTTGCTGCTTTGAATTCCTGTGTGAGCAGTCTTGAAGTAAGATTAGTTTGGTTTTCAGTAACTAGAAATTGGAGGACTAACTTGTGACATATTCCAGCGATCGCAATCCAGAGGTAGAAGGTCAACAGCCCCAGCTAAGTTTGGGTACTGCTGCTGCCAAAAATTTGGCGACGACGACCAAATCTGCACCCCAAATGCAGGAAATTACATCCCGGTGGCTATTAAAACTGTTGCCCTGGGTGCAAACCAAAGGTGGTGTATATCGCGTTAACCGTCGGTTAACCTATACCGTGGGTGATGGACGAGTCACTTTCACTAACACTGGCGCAGCCGTGCAGGTGATTCCTCAAGAACTGACTGAATTGCCCTTACTGCGAGGCTTCGACAACGTTGATGTCTTGACCGCTTTGGCTAACCAGTTTGTTCAGCAAGAATATGCCGCTGGAGACACAATTGTCCAATTTGGTCAGTCAGCAGATCGGATCATCCTGGTAGCTCATGGTAAGGTTAACAAGATTGCTCCTGGCAAGTATGGCGAGGAAATCGTGCTAGATGTGCTATCCAATGGTGACCATTGCGGTGATGAAACCGTGGTGGAGTCTGATGACACTTGGCAATACACCCTGAAGGCGATGACCAGAACCATCGTCTTGTCGCTGCCCCAACAAACTTTTGAACAGTTGATGGGTCAATCTGAAGCGTTGAGAACTCAGGTTGACAAATTCCGCGCTCTCCTCAGTCAGCCACAGACTGACAACGGTGAAGCTGCCATTGAAGTGACAACAGGTCATGCTGGAGAAACTCCATTAGCCGGAACCTTCGTTGATTACGAAATGTCCCCACGGGAATACGAATTGAGCATCGCTCAAACTGTGTTGCGCGTAAGTACCCGGATTGCGGATTTGTACAACGAACCCTATAACCAGACAGAGCAACAATTGCGTCTGACTGTCGAAGCATTACGGGAACGTCAAGAACACGAAATGATCAACAACCCCGAATTTGGGTTGTTGCACAATGCTGACCTCAAACAGCGCATTCAAGCCAGTGGTGGCGCACCCACCCCGGATGATATGGACGAATTACTGGCAACAGTATGGAAGGAACCTGGATTCTTCCTGGCTCACCCCCGGACAATCGCAGCTTTCGGTCGGGAATGCAACCGTGTGGGTGTCTATCCCACCAGCATTGATATGAACGGCGCTCAGGTAACAGCTTGGCGCGGCGTACCCATTTTCCCCTGCAATAAGATTCCCGTCGGCAAGAACCGCACTAGCTCGATCATGTTGATGCGTACTGGTTTGGAAAAACAAGGCGTAATCGGCTTACATCAAACTGGTATCCCTGACGAATACCAACCTAGCTTGTCCGTCCGCTTCATGGGTATCAGCGAACAAGCGATTATCTCCTACTTGATCACTGCCTACTACTCCGCAGCCGTCCTAGTTCCTGACGCACTTGGCATCCTCGAAGATGTGGAAATCGGGCGTTAATTGGTTCTGAGAGGTTAATGTGTAGCAAAAGCTTTATAACTCAGATCTTGCACCAGTTTCAATAACGGTAGGGTGGGCACTCCCCACTAACTTCATCATCAGCTTTTCAACTTCTCCAGGGGAATGCCCACCCTACAAAAAACTAGTAATTCTTGACCAAAGCGCGATCGCCTTAACCTCTCACCGATTAGACATCTCCTTTCAAAGAATCTCAAGACGTTGCTGTCCTTTCAAAGAACCTGGAGACGTTGCACAGCAACGTCTTGACAAGAGTTTCGGACAACGCCTAATTATTCTATTAGACATCTCCAAAAACCATTGTAGGGCAGGCATCCTGCCTGCCTTTTACCTTATTTTTCGGAGATGTCTAATGGAGATGTCTATGGGAGCGGGTATTTTTGTCAGTAACTAGAGGATGAGGCAATGACATATTCTAATGATTCGGGTTTGGCTCCTGAGAGCGGACAACCCCAACTGAGTTTGAGTACCCCTGCCGCCAGGAATTTGGCAACGACAACCAAATCTGCGCCGCAGATGCAGGAAATTACCTCGCGGTGGTTGTTGAAGATGTTGCCCTGGGTACAGACACAAGGTGGCACTTATCGGGTAAATCGTCGGTTGACCTATACTGTGGCTGATGGGCGGTTGACGTTTACCAATACTGGAGCGGCAGTCCAGGTGATTCCCCAGGAACTTTGTCAGTTGCCATTGCTGCGAGGGTTTGATGACACCGGGGTGTTGAATGCCTTGGCAAGTAGGTTTGTGCAACAAGAGTTTGCACCTGGGGATATTATAGTCCAGTCAGGTCAAGCAGCGGATAGGCTGTTCTCAATTGCTCATGGCAAGGCGAACAAGTTGGTGGCTGGCAAGTATGAAGAGCCGCAGTTGTTGGATATACTGGCAGACGGCGACCATTTTGGCGATCAGGTGTTGGTGGAGTCAGAAAGCACTTGGAAGTTCACAGTGAAGGCTGTGACTCGGTGCATAGTATTGTCACTACCACAACAGGCATTTCCGGAATTGCTCAATCAGTCGGAGGCATTGCAGGCTCAGGTTGAACAGTTTAGGACTCGCGCCGCCCAACCACAAAACAAATATGGCGAAGCTTTAATTGCGCTATCCTCCAGTCATAGCCCAGAGACGGCGTTGCCGGGAACCTTTGTTGATTACGAACTCTCCCCCAGGGAATATCCGTTAAGCATTGCTCAGACTGTATTGCGAGTGAATACTCGTGTGGCGGATTTGTACAATGAACCAATGAATCAGACGGAACAACAGTTGCGTCTGACTATTGAGGCATTACGGGAACGTCAAGAACACGAACTAATCAACAACCGCGAATTCGGGTTGCTGCATAATGCTGACCTCAAACAGCGCATTCATACTCGCAGCGGTCCGGCTACCCCCGATGATATGGATGAACTCATCACCCGGCGGCGGAAACCGAGGTTATTCCTAGCCCATCCTCGCACTATTGCCGCCTTTGGTAGGGAGTGCAATCGCAGGGGCATCTATCCAGATACTATCGATATGGATGGGAGCAAGATTATTACTTGGCGCAATGTACCAATTCTTCCCTGTAATAAGATCCCGATTACCAAAAACCAAACCAGTTCTATCTTAGTGTTGCGGACTGGGTTAGAAGATCAGGGCGTGATTGGTTTGCACCAAACTGGGATTCCTGACGAATACCAACCGAGTTTGTCTGTTAGATTGATGGATACCAGTGAAAAGGCGATTATTTCCTACCTCATCACTGCCTACTACTCAGCGGCTGTCCTAGTTCCTGATGCCCTCGGTATCCTGGAAGATGTTGAAATCGGGCGCTAGGAGGGTAAAGCTAAGGAGTCGGATCAGTTATCTTAACCCAAGTTGCTAGTTATAATCCAATGAGTTGCTTAAATGGTTAATTGCTAATCGCTAATTGCTAATTGTAAATTGTGAATTTTTTTGGTTCTACTATTAGCGATTAGCCATTAGCGATTAGAAGTCCAAAAAAGCACTTCTACAAAAATAACAGTCATGACAAACGAGAAAGCGCAGCAAATCATCGCCCAAGCAAAAGAAGAAAAGTGGGAAGAATTAGATATCGCGGGGATGGATTTGGAAGTGTTACCGCCGGAGATTGGAGAAACTGGAAAAGTTAGAACTAAGAATTGATTTATCAACGAAAGATTAACTAGAATGTGGGTTTGATTACATCCGCTACATCCGTTACTACATCCGTTGCCCATATTTCCCCTCAATCTCAAAGTTTGTTATCCTGTCAATTACACTAACCTCAATAACCTCTTTCCCTTTTCCCCCTTCCCCAATGAATTCTGCTAAATTACTCGACGGCAAAACCCTCGCCCAAAAGATTCAAACTCAACTCAAAGCACAAGTCGAACAACTCACCTCAGCAAACCAACGCCCACCAGGATTAGCCGTAATCATGGTGGGTGATAATCCCGCCAGTGCAGCTTATGTCCGCAACAAAGAGCGTGCCTGTGCTAATGTGGGGATTGCTTCCTTTGGTCGTCATTTTCCCGCTCATACTTCTCAGGTTGAATTAGAGGAAACGATTCACGCCCTGAATGAAGATGAGAGAGTAGATGGAATTCTCCTCCAACTCCCCCTACCCAACCATTTAAACTCTGTTACTCTACTCCACCAAATTCATCCGGATAAAGATGTTGATGGATTGCATCCTGTGAATCTGGGGCGTTTAATGCGGGGAGAAGCGGGATTGCGCAGTTGTACGCCTGCGGGAGTGATGCGCCTGTTGCAGGAGTACCAAATTGATGTGACAGGGAAACAGGCAGTGGTGATAGGGCGCAGTATTTTAGTGGGGAAACCCATGGCAATGATGTTGCTAGAAGCAGATGCTACAGTAACCATAGCCCATTCGCGATCGCAAAATCTCCCCGATATTACTCGTAATGCTGATATCCTAATACCTGCTGTCGGACACCCTAACTTGATTACTCCTGATATGGTGAAGCCAAAAGCCGTAGTCATTGATGTGGCAATCAATCGTATCACCGATGCTGAGGGTAATTCGCGTCTAGTAGGAGACGTGGAATTTGATACAGTAAGAGACATTGCCGAATATATTACCCCCGTTCCCGGCGGTGTCGGACCGATGACTGTGGCGATATTGTTAGAGAATACTGTTTTGAGCTATACAAGAACCCACTCAAAATGACCCCAAGCCTCGTAAAATTGTTAGGTCACCTGACATGAGGATCGATGACTTGAGGTGTCTAAAGCCAAAGCACAACAACGAGTAGAAGACGCGAAAGCTCAACTCAAACCCTTTGGTCAAAAGGCTCAACCCCTAATTGCGATCGCAGATTATATCACAAATCGTAATCATTAGTTATTTGTTGTTAGTTGTTAGTTATTTGTTGTTGGTTATTTGTTGTTGGTTATTTGTTTATTTGGACAAGAAAAAGGAATAAGCTAAAGGTTAACGCAATAAGCGAATTAGGAAAATAAATAATTAAAAATTAGCCAACAACCAACAGCCAACAACCAACAACTAACAACCAACAATCAACAACTAACAACCAACAACCAACAACCAATAACCAACAACCAATAACCAATTAAAACAGTATGCAGGAATTTGGCAATATATTAAACAATCAGGTACTGCTGGTTGCACTCGTTGCTTGTTTGGTGGCTCAATTACTCAAGCTGGTAGTTGAATTAACCAAAGAACGAAAATTTAACTTCCGCACTCTTGTTACAACAGGGGGAATGCCTAGTGCCCATTCTGCACTCGTTTCATCACTCGCTGCTGGGGTAGGGCAAACTGTAGGATGGGATTCTCCCGAGTTTGCCCTGGCTACGATTTTTGCTATTATTGTCATGTATGATGCGGCTGGTGTCCGTCAGGCGGCGGGGAAGCAAGCTCGTATTTTAAACCAAATTATTGATGAGTTTTTTCAAGGAGATCAAAAGTTTAACGAAGCTCGCCTCAAGGAATTACTTGGACATACACCTTTTCAGGTTATTGTTGGGTCTATTCTGGGAGTAGCAATTTCTTGTTTAGGCGAACCATATTATTAATTGGAGAGTGGGGAGTAGGGAGTAGGGAGTAAG
>NZ_JAMZMM010000553.1 GCF_024178385.1 Limnofasciculus baicalensis BBK-W-15
CCAGCAAATTGAGGTGGTAATTGGGGTACTAAGCCAGCTAAGTTTACGCCATCGGTTTGGATATTAGTGCGAAAACTACCATCGGCTAGCTCGACATCTAATAAATTAATCCTGCCCTCACCTATATTTACACTACCACTACCACTAGCTGCGATCGCAGAAGGGGATAAATTAGCTAAATTTCCAGTTAAATTAAACTTCCCTGCAATACTTCCAGCAAATTGAGGTGGTAATTGGGGTACTAAGCCAGCTAAGTTTACGCCATTAGTTTGAATATGAGTACTAAAACTACCTCGATTAAGTTTCACCTCTGATATCCTGACAATTCCACCACCAACCTGAATTTCCCCACCACCGGATACCTGAATAGCCGAAGGGGAAAACTCCCTCAGAGAGCCGGAAGAGTTAAAAGTACCTGTAAAAGGGGAATAGGGAATGGGAAATGGGGAAGAAGGGATTAATTTCTCTAAGTTAATACCGACTGCTCGAATAATCGCCCGCCAACCACCACCATTTATTTGGATATCCCCTGCCGTAACACTTCCTCCAGCTAGATTTAGATTTCCACTTCCTCTACCATTAACTTGAGAAAGGGAAAACTTATCCACCGGACCAGTAAGATAAAAAGTACCATTAACCGGAATCTGAAGTAGTGGCGGAATTTGGGGAAATAGCCGCCCCAACTCAATACCCTTAGCCGCCACATTAGTTTGCCAACGCCCTCGCAACAGTGCCATATCATTGGCACTAATTGTACCGCCAGCGAGATTAAGACTGCCCACCCCCCGACTAGCAATTCCAGATAATCCAGGCCGATCAAAATTAACAGCTACAGTAAACTTACCTGTAAGAGGTCCCTTAAAATTGGGCGGTACTTGGGTTAGCCTTTCTAATTGTACTCCCAGAGCTTGTACTTCTGCCGAAAGCCATGGGTTGAGAAACTGTATATTGGTAGCATTAATCGTACCACCTGCCATATTAAAACGAGCCGAACCCGTAGCGCGAAGGTTGCGGGGATTATCGAGAGGACCGAAAAACTGTGCCTTTCCAGAAACCGGACCAATGGGAAATGGTAAACTTATCTTATATATATTTGCGATCGCAGCACCTGGCAAGTTATCCCCAAATACGTCAAAGCGCAACCCACCCTTCTCACCTAATTGCACCACTCCTTGTCCAGTTACCACACCCCCTAAAATAGGAATAGCGCGTAAATTATTAATTTCTAATAGGGGTAACCCAGCAATTACCTTAGATGTATCTAATTTAAAGCTACCACTAATAGCACGAAAACTTACCTTGTCAACTTGGGTAGTTTTAGTTGTAATAAACTCACCAGAAACTATTGGTTTTGCCAGAGCGCCAGTTACTCGTATGGCAGCTTGCACCATCCCCGCAATTGGCACAGGGGCAGTTTTAATATTAAATGTCTGTAAAACCTGTTTTGGTGTAATCGGTTCAGTCCGCGCCAATAAGTTAAAATTAGTTTGGGTATCTAATACCCCGTTAGCTTCGACTGGAATTTGACCAAATTGTGTCTTTACCTTTTCCAGTCGTACTTGAGTACCTTTAAACCGTAAACTACCATTAGTTTTAGCAAAAGCTTGAGGTAAGGCAGGTACTCTTGCTGTCACCTGATTTAAAGTAGCAACCCCCAAAAACTGTAAAGGTTTTGTGGGTTCAAATACTACCTCCAAATTACCACCAACTTTCCCACCTTGTAAATCAATAGGCAGGGGAACTAATCTACCCAATTCGATAGCATTTATATTTGTACCATTCAATTGTAATTTTGTATAACTTAGATTCTCCCCTCTCTTAGCATTTCCATTTGGAGCATCATCTTTTTTTGGTGCCAGATACTCGCCATGAAGACTAAATTTACCATCCTTCCCCACCTTGCCAGAGCCATCAAATAGAATCCGTTTATTATTATCTAAAAATTGACTATTTCCACCAGACAGAGACACAGTTACAGGAGGATTAAGCTTACCATTATCCCTTCTCCCGACTAAGACAACATTCCCCTGTCGCAGCCGCAGAAATTGGAGATTAATCTTAATCGCCCCTTCCGGTAAATTCTGAATTTCTGTGGCAACCCATCTACTATCCTTATCTTGTTCGATATAGACATCAGGATTAACCAGAGTTACATCTAATTCTAGTTTACGATAGAATAAAAGTTTTACCAGATTATAAGCTACTTCCACCGCTTCAGCAGTACCGCGATCGCTATCTATCGCCGTGGCGGGTAATTTTGAAGCACCAAACCGCAAACTATTCAAAGAAAAACGTTCCACCTTTCCCATCTCTAGGGGACGATTGAGTAGTTTTGCCACATTGTCCTCCACCATCGGCGCTAAGAAACGTTGGACAAAAATCCACCCAGCGGTTGTGCCTCCAGCGACAACTAGCAGGAAAATAACACCAAAACTAATCCACAAACGTCGCCAAGGGAAACGTCTGACAGGAGGATTCGGATTTGACTCTGGTTGGTTATCGGGATTAGGAGTGTTAGTCATTGCAGGAAATGGGAAGTAGGGAAGGATGGTGTAGGAGCGGGTAAAGTGGGTTGGCTGCTCCCTTTATTTTTTCGTCTGGGTTACCAGACGAAAGGAGAGTCTGTAAAGGTTTCAACGGCTTCATCGGGTGGATAACCCGGATTCAGTATAACTTCCCTTTAAAATCGGAGCTGGTTTTAAAGGGAAGTTATCGCATTCGCTAGTGCAATTGGCGCACTTTCCCTCTTTAACATCCCATATCCCCTCTTTAACATCCCAGATTGCGATCGCGATAACTGAGATATCCCCAAGCGGAAGCTAAGATCGGAGGGAGATTTTCCAGCCGCAACCCCTTGACAAGTTGATTTTTTTTTGTTAAATTAGGAGAATGGAAA
>NZ_JAMZMM010000554.1 GCF_024178385.1 Limnofasciculus baicalensis BBK-W-15
GTTTTAACTCAAAACGGACTTCGTCCCGCTGCGCTAACAAAACTCAAAACTATCCCCCCACTCCCCATCCCCTGAGATCGCGGTAATTGTGTTAAAATTTTAAAAGAAAGTAGCAATATTTGGCGAATATCTGGGTGAAAAGTGGCAGTTTAATCGACTTTTCGACTTTAGGGAGCCAAATTGAGAATTTTAATGGAGTTTTTCATTCTATGAGTTTATCCCAAGAGCGGATTGTCCCGACCAATTTGGGCAGTGAGATGTCTAGATGTTATCTAGAATATGCAATGAGCGTCATTGTGGGTCGGGCGCTACCAGATGCGAGGGATGGACTCAAGCCAGTACATCGGCGGATTCTCTATGCTATGCACGAATTGGGCATGAGTCCAGATCGTCCCTTCCGGAAATGCGCCCGTGTGGTGGGGGAAGTGCTAGGTAAATATCACCCTCACGGCGATACGGCAGTTTATGATGCTTTAGTCCGGATGGCGCAGGATTTCTCCATGCGATCGCCCCTGATTAACGGACATGGTAACTTTGGTTCGGTAGATAACGATCCACCTGCGGCAATGCGTTACACAGAATGCCGCTTGCAATCCTTTGCTACAGATTCTCTCCTGCGAGATATTGAATCGGAAACTGTAGACTTTATTGATAACTTTGATGGTTCCCAACAAGAGCCAACGGTTTTACCCTCCAGGATTCCTCAGTTACTCGTTAATGGCTCTTCCGGAATTGCCGTGGGGATGGCAACGAATATTCCACCCCATAACTTGGGTGAGTTAATTGATGGGTTGCTGGCACTAATTCAAAATCCAGAAATAACTGATATTGAGTTAATGCACTACATCCCAGGTCCTGATTTTCCCACCGGAGGGCAAATACTGGGAACATCTGGAATTAAAGAAGCATACACCACAGGACGCGGTTCAATTACAATGCGGGGTGTCGCCGAAATTGAAACCGTCGAACATCGCGGACGACCAGATAAAGACGCGATTATTATCACACAATTACCTTACCAAACCAATAAGGCGGCGCTGATTGAGAAAATCGCCGAAATGGTGAACGAGAAGCGCCTAGAAGGAATTTCCGATATTCGAGACGAAAGCGATCGCGACGGGATGCGGATTGTGATCGAACTCAAGCGAGATTCTTATCCCCGTGTCGTTCTCAATAACCTCTACAAACAAACCCCATTACAAAATAATTTCGGCGCTAATATGTTGGCGTTGGTGAATAACGAACCCCAACTCCTGACGATTAAGCAATTTCTCAGTGTATTCCTCGATTTCCGGATTGAAACTATTACCCGTCGAACGCAATACGAACTAAGAAAAGCTGAGGAAAGAGATCACTTACTCCAAGGGTTACTGATTGCCCTCGATAACTTGGATTCTGTCATTACTACTATTCGTGCAGCAGCAGATAGCACCACCGCCAAAGGACAGTTAATCGAAAGATTTGGTCTGAGTGAAGCCCAATCTGACGCAATTCTCCAAATGCAGTTGCGACGATTAACAGCATTAGAAGCCCAAAAGATTCAAGCCGAACACGAAGACTTACAAGTAAAAATTACCGATTTGCGCGATATCCTAGCCAAGAGAAGTCGGATTCTCGAAATTATTGAAACCGAAGTCGCTCAAATCAAAACCACCCACGCCACACCGCGACGGACAACAATTGAACAAATTGAAGGTGACATCGGAGATATCGATCTCATCGCTAATGAAAAAGTGGTGATTTTGCTGACAGAACAAGGCTATATTAAACGGATGCCTGTCAACTCCTTTACCTCACAAGCAAGGGCGACTCGCGGGAAAGCAGGAGCGCGGATTAAAGAAGATGATGGGGTTGAACATTTCTTCTCTTGTTGCGATCACGATAGCATCTTATTCTTTAGCGATCGCGGTGTCGTATACTGTTTGCGATCGTACCAAATTCCCACCTCCTCCCGCACAGCACGAGGTGTACCCATCGTTCAGATGTTACCCATTCCTCACGAGGAAAAAATTACCTCAATTGTGCCTGTTTCTGAATTTAGCGAAAATGAATATTTGGTGATGTTAACTCGTCAAGGTTACATCAAAAAAACTGCCCTAGCTGCTTTTAGTAATATCCGAGCAAATGGTTTAATTGCTATTTCTTTAGAAGAAGGAGATCAATTACGCTGGGTACGTCGCGCTAAACCAGAAGATAGTATTATTATCGCTTCTCGTCAGGGGATGGCGATTCACTTTAAGACAGATAACGACCAATTACGTCCCCTTGGTCGCGCTACGCGGGGGGTGAGGGCGATGAAACTTCGTGCTAATGATGAATTGATTAGCATGGATATTCTCTCAAGTCAAGTTATTGCTAACCTTGCCCCAGCAACTGAGGTGGAGTCGGAGGAAGAGACAACAGAAGATACCAACAGCGCTGAGGTAGTGGAAACTAACGACGCTGAGGTAGTGGAAACTAACGGCGCTGAGGTGGTAGAAACACCTGGTCCTTGGGTGTTAGTTGTGACAATGGGAGGTTATGGCAAACGAGTCCCCGTATCCCAATTCCGCTTACAAAATCGGGCGGGGATGGGTATCCTAGCCACCAAATTCCGCTTGCCGAAAGATAACTTAGCGGCGCTGCGGGTGGTGAATCAAGGGGAAGAATTGATGATTGTTACCAGTCGCGGGATTATTATTCGTCAGGCGATTGATGCCATTTCGCCTCAATCTCGGATGGCGACAGGGGTAAGAGTGCAACGATTAGATGAGGATGATGCGATCGCGGCTGTGGCGTTAGTACCATTATCTGGCTCAGAAAGCGATGAGGAGTTAGTTGAGGAGGATGTTTAGGGAATGGGGAACAGGGAATGGGGGAAGAGAGTTTTCAGTTTTCTCCCCTGCCC
>NZ_JAMZMM010000555.1 GCF_024178385.1 Limnofasciculus baicalensis BBK-W-15
ACCCACTCCCTACTCCCTACTCCCCACTCCCCTTTGGCAGATTCAAACCAGCAGTTTCTGGGTTGTACTGGGGAATTTCAATATGAACTGGATCAATTTTCCAAATGTCTTGACAATAATCGCGAATTGTGCGATCTGAGGAAAATTTACCCATGCGAGCCGTATTGAGAATCGACATCCTTGTCCAATTATCGCGATCGCGGTATGCTTGGCTGACGATTTCCTGACAATCAATATAGGCTTGGTAGTCTGCTAACAGCATATACTCGTCGTGGTGGAGGAGAGAATCTACAATTGGCTTGAATAAATCTCGATTTTCAGGAGAGAAATAACCGGAAGCAATGCGATCGATCACTTCTTTGAGTTCGAGATTATTCTTGTAGTAATTCCATGGATTATACCCACTCGCTTTCAAATCAAATACTTCCTGAGCGGTTAAACCAAATAAGAAGAAATTATCTGCACCTACTGCTTCCCGAATCTCGATATTTGCCCCATCTAAAGTACCGATAGTCAGCGCACCATTCATGGCAAACTTCATATTACCAGTACCAGAAGCTTCCTTCCCGGCAGTGGAAATTTGCTCAGATAGATTAGCCGCAGGATAGACTCGTTGACCTAGAGATACTGAAAATCCTTCCAGAAAGATCACCTTAATCCGATTTCCGATATCGTGATCGTTATTCACTACTTTAGCTACAGAATTAATTAAGCGAATAATTAATTTCGCCATAAAGTAGCCTGGAGCCGCCTTCCCTGCAAAAATAAAGGTTCGGGGTACAGTTTGTCGGTTGGGATTCCTTTTAATCTGGTTGTAGAGGGTGATAATGTAAAGGACGTTCAAGAGTTGACGCTTGTATTCATGCAACCGCTTTACTTGAACATCAAATAAGGAATTTGCATCGATTTCCACATCATTAAATAGCAGGATATAATCTGCTAATTCTTGCTTGTGATGCTGCTTAATTGATGCAAACCGTTGGCAAAATTCCTGGTCATTAACAAAGGCTTCTAGCTTGTGGAGTTCCTCTAGTTCTTTCACCCAATTATTACCAATTTTATCGGTAATTAGCTCAGAAAGTTGGGGATTGCTCAATAATAGCCAGCGACGGGGAGTTACGCCATTAGTCTTATTATTGAACCGTTCTGGCCACATTTGAGAGAAATCTCGGAGTACCCGTTGTTGGAGTAAATCAGTATGGAGTTGTGCCACCCCATTAATGCTATGACTACCCACACAAGCTAAGTTTGCCATCCGGACATATTTCTGTTGTCCTTCTTCAATTAAGGACATGCGACTCACTCGCTCTTCATCGAAGGGATATTGGAGTTTTACTTGATCGAGGAAGCGGGAATTGATTTCGTAGATAATTTCTAGATGTCTGGGGAGGAGCCGCTCAAACAGGCTTACTGGCCATCTTTCCAAGGCTTCTGCTAGGAGAGTATGGTTAGTATAGGCAAAGACATTCTTGGTGATATACCAAGCTCGATTCCAACCTAATTCGTACTTATCTACTAATAGCCGCATCAATTCCACCACACCGATAGATGGGTGGGTATCATTGAGTTGGATACAAACTTTCTCGTGGAAATGATCGAAATTTAGGTGAGTACGGCGGTATGTGTTAATAATGTCCTGAAGGGAACAACTGACAAAGAAATATTGCTGTTCTAGCCGCAGTTGTTGACCTTGGGAAGTATTATCGTTGGGATAGAGGACTTTGGATATATTCTCTGAGAATATTTTATCGGTAACAGCTCCCGCATAATCACCACTATCGAATACTTGGAAGTTGAATTCTTCAGAGGCACCCGCTCGCCAGAGGCGGAGAGCATTTACAGTATTGGTGTCGTATCCCGGTATGGGCGTATCGTAGGGGATACCCATAACTTGGCGATCGGGAACCCAACGAACCCGATAATGCCCTTTGTAATCTTCGTAAGTTTCTGTATATCCGCCAAAGTCAACTTCAACAGTTAATTCCGGGCGGCGTACTTCCCATGGGTTACCAAAGCGTAACCATTTGTCTGGGTGTTCGACTTGAACGCCTTCCTCAATTCTTTGGTCAAAAATACCAAATTCGTAACGAATTCCGTAGCCAATGGCAGGTATTTCTAGGGTAGCCAGGGAATCGAGGAAACATGCTGCTAAACGCCCTAAACCACCATTGCCCAATCCGGGTTCTGATTCTAGTACGATCAGGTCATTTAGGTTTAGTCCAGACTCTTGGACAGCTTGACAAACTTTTTCATACAAGCCTAAGTTAATCAGGTTGTTGCCTAATTGCCTACCCATCAAGAATTCTGCTGACAGATAATATACTGTCTTGACATCCTTTTGGATATAGGTGGTCGCTGTGTTGATCCACCGATAGAGGAGGCGATCGCGTATTGTATAAGCCAAAGCCATGTAGTAATCGAGGGGTGTGGCTAAGAACTCATTTTTGCCCTGGATGCAGTATAAGTTATCGGCGAAGGCACGTTTGAGTGTCTCCACCGTCATCCCGGTGCGATCGTCTTCTACGTGGATAGCAATAGCTTCGTTACGATGAGGCTCAAAGGATTTCTGATTCATAAAAGGATGGATTTTCGTTGGTGATCCTTTTGTCACCTTGTCTGGCTAGTCTAACCGACTTGAGTTCGATCTCAAAGCGAGGGAGGAGGAAAGAATATCCTGCCCATTCCCCCTAAACCACTTTACTTAACTTAGAGGCTGTTTGTAAACAAAAATTAAGCAGTGGGAAACCGGGTTTATTTGCCCACCCTACACCTACACCGACTAATCCCGCTGCCTCTTCTCCCGCTAACTCCACAAGTGTTCAACCAGACTCTCCTGATTTTATTACTTTGATTGGAGAATATTATTCGGTACTAAATACATACAGC
>NZ_JAMZMM010000113.1 GCF_024178385.1 Limnofasciculus baicalensis BBK-W-15
TTTACCTGTGGTGGCTTTGGTTTTTAAATGAGCCATAGCAATAATAGCAAAAGGAATGACTCAAAATAGTCCCCTCTTGCCTCTTTCCAGGGATTATCGTACTCGGCATTTGGTTCATTCACCCTGACGTTTACTTTACTAATCTGGTAATTTTATTATATCCCGATTGCTTATTATCTTTGATATAATTTAACTGAGAAAGTATTAAATTATATGGCTGATTGAAATACTATCGGCGCAGGAGATAAAAATCCATCTTCCATGTGAATAATCCGATCCGCAATATCTAAAATCCGGTTATCGTGAGTCACCAATAAAATTGTACAGCCTCTATCTTTAGCAAGTTTTTGCAGTAAATTAACCACATCTCTACCGGATTTACTATCTAAGGCTGCTGTGGGTTCATCAGCTAAGACAATTTGAGGATGACTAACTAAAGCACGGGCGATGGCTACCCTTTGTTTTTGTCCTCCAGATAAATCGTCTGGATAATAATTGATTCGCTCTCCCAATCCTACTAATTCAAGCATATCGGTAGATTTTTGCAGCATTTCTTGAACAGAATATTCTGGATGAAGTTCTAATCCCATCCGCACATTTTGTAAGGCGGTTAAACTTTTGTGTAAATTATGTGCTTGGAAAATATAACCAATATGCCGCCGCACTTGGACTAACTCTTTTTTAGAAGCATCAACTATTTGTCTATTTAATACTAATAAACTACCCTCATGGGCGGAACGCAATCCACCAATTAAAGTCAAAAGAGTAGTTTTTCCGGAACCAGAAGGACCAGTCAAAATTACAATTTCACCGGAATTAATCTGCAAATTGATATCAAATAACACCTGCTTCCGCAATTTACCTGCACCGAAGTAGTGATTCAGATTTTTAATTTCAATAGCTGCTTGAGTAAACATTTTGGGGAATGGGGAGTAGGGAGTGGGGAGTGGGGACATTTGATGTAGTAGTAGGGTGCGTTATGCTTTGCTAACGCACCATTACGACTATCTGCAATATAGCTGCGTAAGTCCTAAAATCAAAACATATCAGCAGGATCAGCACCTTGTAATTTACCAGTAGATATCGCACCTGAAATCGTACACATAATCATAGTTAACACTAGAACATAAACAGCTTTGCCCAATGTCATATATAAAGGTAAATTAGTAGCTTTGCGAGTCAAACTATACATGCCTAGTGATACCGCTACTCCTGGAATAAAGCCAAGCATTGCTAAAATTAATGCTTCTTCAAAGACTACACCTAAAAAATAGATATGGCGATAACCCATGGCTTTAAATGTAGCGTACTCTCCTATATGATCGTTAACATCAGTAGAAAGAACTTGATAGACGATAATTATCCCTACCACAAAACCCATTACCACACCCAAACTGAATACAAAACCAATGGGAGTATTTTTTGACCAGTAATCTTTTTCAAAATTAACAAATTCTTCCTTAGTTAGCACCGCTACGTCATTAGGTAAGTGAGATTTTAATTCAGTTGCTACCTTAATTGGATCGTAACCTGATGTCAGTTTAATTAAACCGATACTAACACTGGCAGCTTGGCGGCGCGGGAATAATAGGAGAAAGTTTTGTTCGCTAGTAATAATGCTACCATCCGCCGCAAATGAAGCCCCGATGCGATATAAACCACTAATAGTAATCATCCGCTGTTCCAATTCTGTCTTGACGCTTTTCCCACTATCAATTTTTGCGATCGCATTTTTATATTCACCCCTGGAAGCCCGATCGAATAATACCGTATCCGGTAACTTAATCGAATTTAAGTTTTGATTGATTTCCGGGATGTTAAAAGCAGCGCGATCGGGATTAAACCCCACAATCAAAATGGTAGTTTCTTTATGAGTTTCGGGGTTCTTCCAATTGGCTATATTAGTATATAGTGGTTCCGCAGATTTTACCCCAGGTATCCTCATCGCCTGATATAAGCGACGGCGGGAAAAAGAGGACATTCTTACTAAGTTATGGGCTTGGGGACTAATTAACACTAAGTCAGCGTTTAGGGTTTGGTGCATTCGGGTATTGCTATCATATAAGGCTGTTTGGAAGCCTAGCTGCATTAGCATTAGCACGTCGGCAAAAGCTACTCCAGAAATTGCGACTAATAAGCGACTTTTTTGGTGAGTTAGTTGCAGCCATCCTAGTGACGTGCGGCGTTTTAGTTGTTGAATGAATGAGAACATTTTATTGGTGAGTAAGGTGTGGGTTTTGGAGTAGGGAAGATGGGGGTTTTCAAATTTATCTATCCTGGTTATCAGTTGTATATAAGAGAGATTTTTTTAACGCATAGACGCGCAGCGGCTTCTCGCCAGAGTAGGGACGCAAAGGTTAACGCAAAGGTACGCAAAGAAGAGAGTGTTTTTTTTTGATCTGTTCCAACTATTTGAGCAATGTTAGATATCAATGGTTACTTTTACTTGTAGATTGGTTAATCCGGTGACTTTTTGGCTGGAAGTAGGATCTAGACGGATTCTTACTTCTACTACTCTGTTATCGATGTTGGCAGATGGATCTGTATTGATGACGTTTTGCTTTTTCACTTGGAAGCCAATTCTTTCAACGGTTCCTTTTAATTCTCCAGGGAAAGAATCACTGGTAATTTGCACATTTTGACCGTTTTTTACTTCTTTGATATCGCTTTCATAGATTTCGGCTACGGCATACATTTTGCTAGTTTCTCCTAGTTCTGCAATTCCTTCTGGTGCAATTATTTCGCCGGGGCGATTGTGGATTTTTAATACTTGGGTATCGCGGGGAGATTTCACATAAGCTCGATCTAAATTGGCTTGGGCGGTTTTGACTGCGGCTAGGGCTTGATTGACTTCTGCTTGGGCGGCTTGTACGTCTACGGGGCGGACTTCGGAAATCTTATCTAAGGTGGCTTCTGCTTCTTTAATTTGTTCTTGTCCTCCAGCAGAAATTCGTGCTAAATTGGCTTGTGCTTCTTTAATTTGTTCTGCTTGTCCTAAGCTGATACGATCTAAATTTGCCTGGGCTTCTTTAAGTTGTTGTTGGCTTCTATCTAAGGTAAGGCGTTTGCTATCTATGATTGATGCGGAAATTGCTCCTTCTTGGTAAAGAGTCTGATAGCGTTGATATTCTATTTGGGCGTTAGCGAGTTCAGATTCTAGTCTTGTTATGGTTGCTTGTTGGGCAGCAATTGCATTTTGACGTTCCGTATCTATCCGAGCAACTACGGCATTTTGTGCGGTAATTTGGCTGGTTGTTTCTGTCTTAATCCTGGCAACTGTTGCTCTTTGTGCGGTAATTTCGCCTTCCTTGGCTCCGGCTTTTACCTGCATTAAATTCGCTTGGGTGACTCTCACTCTTTCTTGGGCTTCTGCTAAGGCGGCTTGGAGGCGATTCTCACTGTCTAAAATGGCAATTACTTGTCCGGCTTTGACGCGATCGCCTTCTTCTACTAAAATATGCTCAACTCTACTACCTTCAGCAGATGTAGGGGCTGAGAGTTTAATTACTTCTCCTTTTGGCTCCAATCGCCCCAAGGCTGTCACTACTGTTATTTTTGGGCTGCTTACCACAGCAGTTTCTGCGATTCGATTTCCTCCTGACTGAAACTGTCTCACCGCATAAATCCCACTCCCGCCCACAATCAGAGTGGCTATTATTGATAGTGCAAATGTACTGCGGGGAGTAAGGATTCCCGATTGGGCGGAGAGTTTTAAGTTCACCATGGCAGACCTCCTGGTAGAAAACTAAACGGTTTAGTCTTGTTACTATACTAAACCGTTTAGTATGATAAAGTCAAGGTGGAAAAACCTAACCCCCCAGCCCCCTTCCCTAGTAGGGAAGGGGGAGCTGGAAATCTGGCTTCTCTCTCATGAATAGGGGAGGAGTTGGGAGAAGGGGTAAAACGGTTTATTGATAATATAATTTTTGAGAATGGTACGAGCGAAAACCAGTGTAAATAAGGTGAAGGAAAAAGCAAGTAAAGGGAGAGCCAAAACTGAATCCCCACGGGAGACTAGTAGTGAAAAAGCCGAACAAATTCTGCAAGGGGCGATGGCGGAATTTTTGGCTCATGGCTACGCTGCTACTAGTATGGATAGGGTAGCCTCGGCGGCCAAAGTTTCCAAGGCTACTGTTTACAGCTACTTTCAGGATAAGGAAGCATTATTTACTGCTTTAGTCGAGCAACTAGCAGAGGAAAATTTTCAATTTATATTTAACGATAAGATGATTGAGGGGGAACCCAAGGTTGTGTTGCGGCGGTTAGGAACGACTTTGCTAAATCAGATTTTAACAGAGCCGGATCATCTAACATTTATTCGGTTAATGATTGGTGAATCGGCTCGGTTTCCCAACTTAGCGAAAACTTTTATTCGTTGCATTACCAAGCCAGGAATTGAGCGTTTAACTGAATATCTAGCTAATTGTCCACAACTGAATATTCCCGATCCAGAAGCAGCGGCGCGGATTTTCCTTGGCTCAGTCATCTATTATGTTCAATTACAAGAGATGATGCACGGTAAAGAAATTATGCCTATGGAGAGCGAGCGATTGATTGATAGTTTGGTTCATCTACTGCTTAGTAGTAAGTAAGGTAGAGGATCGAGCTTGAAATTCGAGATAGTAGATATTGATCTGACGGGGCGACAACTATGGCTGAAACAGTATGCTGATTCTATGAGTAAGAACCCAGAAGCGGAAGTTGAAATCGAGCTTGTTTTCGATACTGAAAACGATCGCTATCTTTTACTCAATGTGGGTTGGCGAGGAGTGAAGCGGGTTCATCACTGCCTGTTTCACTTTGATATCAAAGGTGAGAAAATTTGGCTGCAAGAAAATAATACTGACATTGAAGTCGATCGAGATTTACAAGAGATGGGTATCTCTCAAAAAGAAATTGTAGTGGGTTTCCACCATCCTTCTGTGCGCGAGTATTCTGACTTTGCGACGGCTTAACTTCCTGGATACTCAGCCAAAAAGAGCGATATTTGCAAGGATATTCAACCCGTCATCGAACAACTCGAACAGGGAGAGCTGCCAGGAGATCGAATTGCTGGAGTGGGTTATGCAGTCTTCAAGTTGACAGTCCGAAATAGCGACACTCAAAAAGGTAAAAGTGGTGGCTACCGTTTAATTTACTACGTCCAAACAGCAACGGGAATCATTTTGCTGACAGTTTACACCAAATCCGAACAAGTCGATATTGGAGCAGAGGATATTCGGAACATTATTATAGAATACGAGCAGCAGTAGGGCGAATATGGTTCGAGTTCTCTTTTAGTTTTATTACTCTTTTCGCGCCGGAAGAATAACTATTGAAGAAACCACTAAGACACTAAGACACTAAGACACAAAGGAAGAGATAGATAATCTTCTACCGATCGATATCTGTATTGCGTAACTCGGCTTTAGTAAATATAGCATCTGTGAGATTAGCTCTTTTAAAAGAAGTTCCAACTGCTTGTTGCACTTGCAAAACGACATGAAAGAAAGAAAGGATCGCCAACCAAAAATAAACCAAAGACAAGAAAGTAAAAACAACTCCCCAAGGGAAGATTATTTCCACGCTTAAAAAAGAACTGGCAGTAGCACTCAAGACAAAAGTCGCTCCATAAGCAGTTATTGCAGCAGCAGCAGCGATCGCGATCTTTGCTAGTTGAGAATGCCATTGAGAATTGACAAAATACATTAAACTTCCACCTGCAAGCATACCTGCTAGTGCTGCGATAGGATTGTTATTACTCAAGACACCGAGATAAAAGAACCCGACAATCGCTCCTGATAAGATGCTAGATACAGCGATCGCCACTCTTCCTAAAGCAGATGTTTTTCCGCAAATGGCAGTAATTCCAGCCGCTAATCCCGCTACCATTAACACCGTGCATAATAAAATAACAAAAGACCAATAACGAGAACTGGGAACTTCTCCTTGAGCGTTAAATATCACTCGTCCTACAACATCTCCCAATCCTAAGAAAACTATCGCTATTGCTAATAGTATTGATATTAACTGACGGCGAGATAATCCGGTTTTCACTCTTTCAAAGTTAGCCCCAACTAACTGTGCGTTGCTGAAATTACAACCGCGAATATCGGCACCGCTAAAGTCCGCACCATTGAGAATTTGTCCTTGAAAGGAGCGATTCCTCAAATCTCTATCGGCAAAGTTATGTTGTGGATAATTAGACATAAATTTACTAAGTTAGTAACAAGTAAATAATCAAACAAAGGAACAATAAAGAAAGATAAAAAGAACTATCGCCGCTCTCTTCTACGTTTGTAAAGATGGCTAAGATAACAACTAACAACTAATAACTAATAACTAATAACTAACAACTAACAACAAATTCATGAAAGTAATTTCTCAACGCAGTATAGAGTTAGCTGTAAAAGCAATAATAGCGATCCTATTGCTAGTACCAATAATAATATATAATACACCATTCTTTTCGCGTCCGCCACTAACCAACGAAACGCGATCGCTATTCCAGGGAATTAGTTACAAAAGAGAATTTCGTTCCCTTCCTCATCCCGTCATGCTGCACCTCGTTAACATCGATTTGACAGCACCGGGAATCGGGGTTTTTGTGACTCCGGGAACGCAGCAATCGGACAAGATGGAAACTAACGCTCGCACTGCTTCTCAATTTTTAGAAGAATTCAAACTGCAATTGGCAATCAATGCTAATTTCTTTTCTCCTTTTAAAGAAAAGGCTCCTTGGGATTACTTTCCTAAAAATGGCGATCGCGTTAACAATGTCGGTCAGGCTATCTCTAACGGCAAAGTTTATTCAGAACCAAATTTTAACTTTCCCGTTCTTTGTTTTGCTGCTAACAATCGCGCTCAAATTATCGCTAGCGGTACTTGTCCGGAAGGAACTCAGGAAGGAGTAGCGGGTAATAAAATACTAATCCAAAATGGCAAAGCAACAACTATTGACGAAGATAACAGTCAAGATCTCAAAAATTATCCTCGTGTAGTAGCAGCTTTAGATAAGAAAGGAGAAAAATTATGGTTGCTTTTAGTTGATGGCAAACAGCGCTTTTATAGCGAAGGATTAAAAGCATCTGAAGTGCAAGAGATATTGTTAAACTTAGGAGTCGATATGGCTCTCAATTTAGATGGAGGTGGTTCAACTACCTTAGCGATGGCTACTCCTGCTGGAGCAAAAGTTCTCAATGCTCCTATTCACAATAAAATTCCCATGCAAGAACGTCCGATTGCCAATCATTTAGGATTTTATGCTAATAATTAGGTAATGGATAAAATGAAGGATTTTAGTCCATTTCAATGGACTTAAGTTATTAGCCGTAGACTTGAGTCCACGGCTGATTTTCTGGCTCTGATAATATCAAATATTAATCCCGAATTTCGATATCGTAGTTGTGGCAAAGGGATTTAAGTTTTTGTTTGACGCGATCGCGGATACTATCGGGAGCTACAATTACGCAATCTTCCCAATACCGCGATAGTTCCCGAATCAGCCAGAAAGGGTTGACGACTCGCCGCGTTACATGGAGTACGCCATCTTTGAGTTGATGTTCCAAATCCTCCTCTCTAAATTGATATGCTTTTGCTAGCCAACCAGTAAACTGTAAGTGTACTTTGATGGAGTCCAATTCACCTCGCCACTCGCCACCAATGGGCAAAACTGACTGAATCTTGTCAAAACGCAAGCAACGGTTGTGCCACAATTCTGGTAAATCGGGGTTCTCATTTTCCACATCTTTGGTTTCTTCACACCAGACTTGGAGGTAGAAGCGTTTTTCGTAAAAGGTAGTCTCAGCATAACGGACAGTAAATTCTAATTCTTGCTCTTGGGAGTTGCGGTAGAGGAGGCAGAATGGCTGCTTTCTTGCTCTGAAATCTTCAATCTGAATCCGCCATCCTTCCGTAGGTTGACTAAGTTGTTTCATCAGGGATTGACGGAGGGGTGTTTCCAGTTTACCTTGACTTAGCAAAAGTGTAAGTATAGTTTGGGCTTCTCCTATATGACCTACATCCTGCAAAGCTTTGATGGCTTGCTGCAAAGCTTTGACCTGATTAGAGTCTAGGGAGAAAGGTTCTCCGAGGGCTAGCTGTTGTTGGGCGATCGCGACAATCAGCCCCGATACGCTGGGTTCTTTGCCCCAAAAGATTTTGAGGCGGCGTGCGAGGGCTTCTAGCTGCTCTTTGGTTCCCGGTGGGATTGATAGTGTAATCGTTTCTTTTTTTCTGGGCATCTGGAAAATCACACTTGTACTTTCAAGAAAAATATGTCATTATCAATTTAGTTTAAGTACAGATTAGCTCAATTCACAGCCATCCAACTATGACAGCCTACACTATTGGGCTTCAACCCGTATACTCGCAGCGGGCGGAAGCAGTTCCCCAGGGCGTGACGTTACCGCCTGATTGGTCCTCGCTTTCCTGGCATCAAGCCGAAACTTTTAAGCTGCTGCAAGATCCAAATGTGGATGTGGTTTTTAATCAAGCGATGACGGGTGATGGTAAAAGTTTGGCGGCTTATCTGCCAGCGATGACAAATCGCACGTACACTTTAGCCATGTACCCGACAAATGAATTGGCACGAGATCAGGAAAAACAGGTAGCGGGTTATAAAGCTCAGTTTAAACCAGAATACGATCCACAAATTTATCGATTAAATGCGGCAATTCTTGAAGAGTTTATTCAGACGAATAAACTATCTTCTAAACTGACGGGATTATGCAATCGCGCTGAAAATTCAGAGATTCTCCTGACTAATCCCGATATCTTTCACTATATCCATGACTTCCGCTACCTGCGGCGTAATAAGGAAGGCAAGGGAGATAACGCTAATCGTTTATTTGCTAAAATTGACGAGAATTATCAATTAATGCTGTTTGATGAGTTTCACGTTTTATCATCTGCTCAAATTACCAGCATTCTGAATGCGATGCTACTAATTAAGCACACCGTACCCGGGAAAAAGTTTCTTTTTCTTTCGGCAACTCCCAACGATTTATTAGAGGATTTTTTGGCTAAGGCTGGATTGAGGTATCGGATTATCGATCCAGTTAAACAAGGTGCTTATCAGTTTTCACATGGGGATAATTGGCGACAGATTAACTATCCAATTCGACTGAGTTTTCCTAAAAAATTAGAACCGAACCTACGCTCGAGTTATGACTGGATTTTAGAGAATGTGGAAACAACGATTTTGTCGTTTTTTCAAGAACATCCTGGGAGTAAGGGGGCAATTATTTTAAATTCGATTGCGGCTGTCAAAAAGTTAGTACCTAAATTCAAAGAGATTTTTGAACCTTTAGGATTAAAGGTAAGAGAGAATACAGGATTGACGGGGGAGACAGAAAAGTCTAGATCGGTAGCAGAAGCGGATTTGCTTTTGGGAACTTCTACGATTGATGTGGGGGTGGATTTTAAGATTAATTTTTTGGTATTTGAAGCCGCAGATGCGGGGAATTTTATTCAACGGTTTGGTAGGTTGGGTAGACATGAAGGTTTTGAGGTTTATCAGGCTTATGCTTTGCTACCTAATTTTATTGTAGAGAGGCTGTTTGAAATGGAAAAGCATCCGTTAGAAGATGAGGGAACCTACAATCGCATTACCTTTTCTGAGGCTATTCGCGCTCATTATGGCTATGTGAATGAGTTTAAACAGTATCCCAAGCGCTGGGGTGGAATTCAATCTGCTTGCGTTCATTTGGAGTTAAAGAAAAGCTGGCAAATGCGGCAACAATATCCAGAAGCGGCTGATAAGTTTGAAGCCGATATCGAAAGTACTTTGGGAATCAGGATTAAACAGATGTACGCCCAGCTTTTCCGATGTATGGAGAAGGAAAAAAAGAAAATCATTGATGAGGCGCGGAGTTTTCGGGGAATTAGTCAGTTAGATTGTGGTATTTATGACGCTACTAATCTAGATGAACCGGAAAGAGAACGTTTTAAAAATTATAATCTTCCTAGTTTATTGAGTAATTTTACTTTTGAGTGGATGGAAAAGAAAGACTTTATGGCACAAGCAAAGAAAGGTGGGTTAGCAAGTAGTCGGTTTGATGAGGCTTTGTGTTATTTGAAATTGACTGGATATCGAGAATTGCGAGAGGATTGGCAGTTTTATTATGGGGGAGAGGATTTAAAGGATATGTCTAAATCTGGGAAGGTTCAAATTTTGAAAGGTTTAGAAGTGACGGGAGGAACAAACGATATTAGTCGCAAGTTAGCGAATCGAGGGTTAGTGTGCTTTATTTCAGATTGCGATCGCGCTACCTTAAGAGGAAAATTAGGATTACCAATTCATTTTCAGGCTTATGGCTTGAGCGATCGCGCTGAGGAACGGAAACCGCCTTACACTATTGCTTTTGGGCGCTCCGCATTGTTGTTGGAAACGCTAATTTGGCACTGGAAGCCAAAGGAGGATGAAGGATGGATTTGTTGAAAATATTGGGGAGAAAGGGCTTTGCCCGAAATCAGAAGGCAATAATGTTTCAATACCTAATAAATATTTATACTCAGGGAGTACTGAACTCCATTCCTTTCTCCTTATATAAACGATCAACCAATTGAACCAGAGTAAACATAATCATGAATGAAGATGAACTTTACAAATGGCTACATTCTCCAGATGAGGATGAAGAAACATCGGAAAAGCCAGAACTTTTAACAATTCGATTGTTTAAAGAGGCGGTACGGGAAGTAGAGGGGAATGAGAGCGATCGCATCATCGCATCTTTTGCTGAAAATGTCTTACCTAAGCTAATTCAGCAGTTAGTCGGTGCAACAGCTAAAGGTGGTCAATTTACGGAAGATAGACGCGCTGAAGGAAAAAATGTTGAACGGAGTAAACACGATCAATCTTTTACATCACACCTGCTTAATGGTTTATTCCCAAGTTACCGAATTCTCAAAAAGCTGAAGACAGAGACATCGGAAACCAATCCAGTCAAACGCCATTGCAGTGAAACCGAAATAGCTTTGTTTGTAGCATCATATATCCTCCACGACTTTGACAAATTCCCCGATTATTGTAAATGGCTGGAAACTAACGATTCAGAGGGAAAATTTGCCAACAGAGACTGGAGGGAGAAACCACCTCATAAAGATGAAGCGCCTAATTTTGGACGAGAATATGTGGCTGAGAAGTTACAAGAATTTGGCTTAGATAGCTTATTAGGTGACAACTGGAAATCTCACATTGATGATATTGTCTGGATGAGCAACAATGCTGGGGTTAAATATGATGCAGATTTAGGATTGGCAACTCGGGGATTACAACCGAAATTAGATGGGAGAGTGAGAGGAACTTTGGCAAATTTAGTCAGACTTTCTGACTTATTTGCTTCGGTGGTAAAACGTCCCAGCGATGTCGAATCAGAAGGATTAGGCGATGTTTTGCATAGCCTCAGTAACGGACAGTTTAAGTTTAGCTATCACTCACTTTCAGATAATCGTGGCGTATTGACAAATATCATTAATAATGCTTTGATCGATGGACATCTCAGGGAGTTTTATACACCGCTTTTGTATTTACCTGATGGGGTTGTTTATTTAGCAAAAATTGATGCACCTGGGATTGATACTGAAGGAATTCCTCATCAAGTTATCGCTAAAATTAAGCATCTTTGTGCTGAGAGACTGAGATTAAAACCGACTGGATTTAGTCGTGATGGGAAAGGCTTTAAATTTGCTGACTATTACTGGCTATTCTTCGATACCGTTGAACTGATGGAAGTCAGTACCGTAGCGGCTTGTAAACTGATTCCCAGTACCAAAGGTTCCTCGGCTAAAAAGCGTAGTGATAGCTTGGTAGCTTTTCAAAAGGCTGGAGAATTACCGAGTCAGTTTAATGTAGAATTTGAGGAAGATTACCGGATCGATCGCTTGGCAGAATTTGGCGATATTCTCTGTCGAAAAATATGGGATAATTGGTGCGATCGCGTTAAAACTTCTCAGAAAGATTTACCCAAAGCTAACCGCAAAACTCTACCGGAATTAGAATTAACTCAAAAACTGGCTGAATACTTAGGTTTGGCAGATGAAATACCCGCATTATCAGCTATTCAATCCCTGAAAAAAACTGGCGGTGTTCCCCTTGATTGGTATTATCTAGCCGCACGGTATTTTCAGCAGAATAAAGGGTTAGATGAGGCACAAGTTCGAGATATTATGGAGGGAATAGTCGCTCATGCTGCTAGTCTAATTACACCGATTTTTGCAGAATTTACCATGCCTGATGGTTGGCAAGATTTGCGGACTTATGTCAGTCAAGTTGTTTCCTTACCAAGTGGTGCAGTTGTCGTACCAGAAACGCAGTCATTTTTAATCGAACTAACGCGATATAAGGCGGCAAAAATAACAGGAAGAGGACGAGAAAATGTCTGTGCTATGTCCAGTTCATCATATACCGTGACGGAACAAATGGAAGCGGCGACTTTATTTACTCCCCAAGTTTACAGCAACCGCCAAATTTTGTTTAACGCCCAAGCAGCCAAGCGTCAAATTTGCTCAATTTGGTCAATTGAACTGATGTTGAGACAAATTTTGATGAATCAAACTAATGCCACAGGAGGAGACTTTGAAAGCCGCAAATATCGCTATCTATATCTTTACCCCGCTTACTTCTTTACCCCAGAAACCAATAAGTTTTTGCAAAAGGCTTACAGTTGGATTGCACGAACTCGATTTGATGCCGATATTCGTAAGCATTTAATTAGCGATAAGCAAGTAGCTAAATTTGATGTTGATAACTATCAACAAGTAGATTCCTTATTAATTCAGGAAAATTTGGAATCAGAAAATGATCGGACTTTTAAAATTAGCTATCCAGATAATCAACCCCTGACATTCTTTTTCTTAGGATTACCACCGGGAAAAGATGCGACAGATACCGAATCATGGGTAATGCCAGCTTGGTTAGCATTAGCTTTACCGCTGATTCTCGATGTGAAAGTAGTTGCATCAGAGTCACCAGTACCACCATTTATTAGCGGTGCTGACTTTGAAACAACTACAGTTTTAGATGGCGAACACCAAGCGATTCGTGCTTTAATTAAACAAGATGAATATCGATTAGATAGCATTTTGCCTCGCACCTCAACACCGCGTAAATTTTCACCATTAAATGCTCTTAGTGCTGCTTATTCCATTCACTTAGAAGTCAATCGCAAGAAAGATGGCAACCCTGACTGGGGTAAATTAGCGGACTTGGCACGAGATTTAGAAACCAGTCCTCTCTATGTCTTTCATTACCTGAATAAATGGCTGCGAAAGCAAGACAAAATTGAATCTGTCCCCATTGCCAAAATTCGCTTGTACTTTGACCTTTACTACTACTTTGAACCGGAGGGAAAAACCGTGAATCAACTGCGGGAATTAACACAACTTTATCGCCGCTTTTATCGTGCTAAGAGTCAATATGCCAAAGCTAATGCCATTCTTAAACCAATCGATGAAGCGGCTGATGTAATTCTTAAATTTGATAAAGCTTTAGCCAACGATAGCGAATCTTTAATAGATATTGTCGCGGGACGTTTATCAAAATTGATGAATAATGTGCGGCGACGTGCAGCAGAAGGGAAACCGACACTTACTTTCATGGATGGCAAGTGGAAACCTGCTTTGACTTCAGAAGAAGAAAGACAAGCTATTTATGAATTTGCTAAGTATTTTGTGGAGGTAATTTTTGATGGAAGTTTAAAAAGCGATCGCGCTCGTTTAGCAGGTACACAACTAAACCTAATTCGCGATACTTGTGAGTTTATCTATCGCCTAGAAGAAGACAAAATCAGTAAGAGTCAATCCCACAACCAAGAAGATTCACAAGATGATAACCTTGATGAATAAATTCAACTCACTAGTCTATCGATAAAGCGATCCAACGTTAGGAGGAATCTAATATGGCAAAGCTACTCGATCCAAATCAATCATACACCTATCGAGTGCCAGAAGATTTGGAGGAGCTAATGCGCATTTTAGTTCAATCTCTTGTTGTCTAGCTTATCTCATAGATGATTTATCAGGAGTATTCGCCATGTCGAAACTACTAAATCCCAATCAACCATATACATTCACCAAGATTTTTGATTTAAAAATTGCCGCAGATGAGCTTGCTAATGAATTTGGCTATACTCTAACCCGTAAGCGGTTAAATTTGCCACAATATCAAAGTGAACTAGAGTCTCTAGAAGCACTTAAATCTCGAATTGAGCGAGTGCTTCCTTACGTTGATTTAGCAAGTGAAACATCTCGCCGTGAAGTACTGATTTCACAAGTTGTTTTGGATTTAGTTTATTACACTAAATCTCAGTTAAAAATTGAGTATGCTATCAAGGTAACCGAGCAACTTCAGGGATATTTAGATTACTTGATCAGAAGTCAAACCGAGGTATTAGTGATTGAAGCAAAACGAGAAGATCTTGATTATGGTTTTAGCCAACTTGTGGCAGAAATGATTGCCCTCGATCAATGGGATCGCACACCTGCACAACCAACTATATTAGGGGCTGTAACCACCGGGAAAATCTGGGAATTTGGTCTTTTGCATCGAGATGTAAAACATATCGATCAGGGTTTAGATACCTATCGCGTTCCGGATGATTTAGAGCCACTGATGCGTATTCTCGTCAAGGCTTTACTTCCCTAATGCTTCATCTCATTGTTCGTAGTAAGCGCTGAAGCGCTTACTACAAACCCAGTCAAATTAATCAAAATTTAGGAGTTAATCACCATGGCATTCCTCAAATCAATCGACTCAAAATTATTCCACACCGAAATTCCCGCTAAACCAATGGGAAAATATGCTCACTTCTTAACGGTGCGGGTGACAGAATCTTATCCATTATTCCAGACAGATGGAGAGTTGAATAAAGCCAAAGTTCGCGCTGGAATTGAAGACAAACACAAACAAGCAATTAGTCGGTTAGCAATGTTCAAGCGTAAACAGTCTACACCGGAACGTTTAACCGGGCGAGAATTACTGCGGAATTACCAAATTGGCGACTGGGAAAAGTGCGACTATAACGTTGATTTCAGCAAAACTACTCCTGATTGTATCCTCTATGGTTTCGCTATTGGTGACTCTGGTTCGGAAAAATCTAAAGTTGTTGTAGATACTGCTTATTCTATTACTTCTTTCGATGATTCTCACCTCAATTTTACCCTCAACGCACCCTTTGAAAATGGAACAATGAGCCGTCAAGGGGAAGTCACCAGTCGCATTAACAGCCAAGATCATATTTTACCGCAAGTGTTTTTTCCCAGCATTGTGACACTAAAAGATCCAACTGAAGCGGGATTTATCTATGTTTTTAATAACATTCTGAGAACCCGTCATTATGGGGCGCAAACTACCCGCACCGGAAGGGTGAGAAATGAACTAATTGGCGTAATTTTTGCTGATGGAGAGATTGTCAGTAATCTCCGCTGGACACAAAAAATCTATGACTTGATGGAAAATTTAGGTCAAATTAATTCACCCGATCCCTTAAATGAAGATGATGTCCTGAAAGCAGCAAGTCAAGCAATCAATGAACTCATATCTGGTGAATATGTTTCCCATACTGATTTTATCGGCGATTCTTTTCAACAACTACTCGCAGAGGTTAAGTCCATTACTAGTGATGAAGCCAGCCTCAAAGCCATGTTAACTCAAGCCAATATGGAATCGAGTACTTATGCACAGAAATATATCCTCAAGAGTTCAGAAAAAGGCAAGAAAGGTAAAAAAGCAAGTGCAGCAGCGGAGTAATTACGATGACAATTATCTATCGCTGTCAAATAGAATTACACGACAGCGTATATTATGCAACTCGTGAGATAGGAAGACTCTACGAAACAGAAGCAGTAATTCACAACTATGCCCTCTGTTACGCCCTAGGATTAGTCGATAGTGAAAAATATGCTACTACGGTTCCCGAAGAACATTCCTATCGCTACTTTTGTCCGGAACAAGTGCCCAAATACGAGGAACACCTAACCCCACTTAACCAACAAGGAATTTATGTAACTCCGGCGAGATCCCTTTCCCATTCTTCCATACTCAATACCTGGAAATACGCCAACAATAACTATCACGTTGAAATGGAAAAAACCCAGAAGAATATCCCCAGTTTTGGTAGAACAAAAGAAATTGCACCGGAAAGTAAATTTGAGTTTTTCATAATTTCGGAAAAATCTCTAATTGACAAACCCCAAAAACTACCAAAATGGATACGTCTAGGTAAATGGATGAGTAAAGCCGAAGTAACAGTTGAGGAATTACCCAAATTTAAGCGATGTGAAGGAGAATTTATCTTCCCCTATCCTCTCAACCCTCTAGATGTCATGTTTTCCCATCGCGTCATCAGTTACGATGTGATTAATATGCCACCTGTCAGTTTAATTCGTAACATCAAACTCCAAGGACAATATTATAAGTTAGAAAAAGAGTTTGGTAACTTGGAAATCCCTGGACAAATGGAGTATCGTTTTCGAGGTGTATGAGGAGGAAAATTTAATTCCTTTTCCTACTGTAGTAATGGTGCGTTATCTATCGCATAACGCACCCTACAGATAGAGTCTTTGCTCAAAAAAAACCTCCGCGTACCTCCCTCAAACCTCCGCGTACCTCTGCGTTAAAAAAAAGATATCAACATGCCCCACAGTCTCATCCTCAACCTCATCCCCGCCTCCCCCATCT
>NZ_JAMZMM010000556.1 GCF_024178385.1 Limnofasciculus baicalensis BBK-W-15
GCTGAAGGCTAAAGGCTAATAAAAAATACTTTCACCATTCCCCACTCCCCACTCAATCGTGAAAGATTTTTTGTGGAACAACAAACAGGGTTGTGCCTTGCCGTCTAACAATGTAGACTTTTTCATTAGGCGCGATCGCACTCACATCATCATCGCAACGTGCTTGCCAGGAATTGCCTTCATAGAGTACTCTCCCTGTCTCTCCTGCTGAAATTTCGGTTAGGGTGCGCCCTTCCTTCCCATCAAGATTTTTAGACGCTTTCGCAGTTGGGAGGAGGCGACGGGAGAAATATACCAGAGAGACGGATAACAATAACCACAGTACCACTTGCAGGGAAAACTGGGGTGCGTTGCCAAAGGCAGGCGTTGCCATCGCGGATACCAACCCTACCACTAAGGCGCTGATACCCATGGTAAAGAGAACAAAGGCGGTTGGGACAAATAATTCAATTAAACAAAGAATCGATCCGGCGAGGAGCCAGAGGATCGTAGGATTGAAAGACATATGAGAATCCTTGTACTGTAAAGTCAGGAGTTGAGGAGCAATTAGCGATTAGCCATCACCCATTCCCTGATAGACGGCTAGACACAATAGGATCTTTTTCTTTATTCTTTTAGCTTATTGGATGTTTATTGTTTTATTCTAATTTATCCCGCTTCTGTAGGATTTGAGCTAATTTAATCATGTATCAACGAGCTGACCGCTGCTGCTACCAATTTACCTCACACTTGTTTTTAAGTCATTTTAAACCATTATGCGTAGTCCTAAATTACTGGTAAATCGCTATCTCTGGGCGGTAGGCTCCACTGCTGCTACAATACCCGTTGGTGAAATAGTCGCAAATCGGTATCAGGCGATCGCACCACAAATTTGGCAGGATATGCAGCCAGATGTGCCGCCAGATATGCCAGAGCAACTGAGTGGCAATATTCTAACTTACCTTCGCTTGTATCCCCATCGCCTCCATGTACCAGAGGTTTATGGGGTGTGTAATTTGCCCAACTCAGAACAGGTTATTTTGCTGGAGAATGGACCGATTGATACTAATGGTGGTCCTTATCCATCAATGGAGGAGATGTGGTCAAATGTATCTGCGGTGCGTCAGGTTTATTGGCTGTCACAAATGTGGGAATTATGGAAACCTTTAACAGAATTGGGAGTAAATTCCGCACTTCTAGTGCCAGAGAATCTGCGGGTGGAAGGGTGGCGGGTGCGACTGCGAGAACTTTATGTTACTGGAGCGGTAACGTCAGAAATGGTAATCTCGGCGGGCGAGAGTGGCGATAGAGAAGCAGATGAATTAGTTGTTGGGACAGCTTCAGGGGGAACAACTACACTAACAAGATCGCAATCCAAAGCTACGATACAACAACTTGGTGCTTATTGGGATTCTTTGGCACGGAGAGCTTCTGGAAATGTGGCTGCTGGGCTATTAGAAATTACTCAGCAGATGCAAGTTGAGAAACCTGACTTCAAAGAAATTACAATCAAACTCAATCAAGTTTTATTAGAAGAAGCATCTCGACAACCTTTACGCTTAGAAGTGGCAGGGTTTACCGATACAGGACCAATTCAAAACCATAATGAGGATAGTTGCTATCCTCTCATGTCTGAGCTGCCAGAAGATCCGGAGCAACCAAGAGATCCCCTTATCCCTCATTTATCTATTATCTGCGACGGCATTGGCGGTCATGAGGGTGGAGAAGTGGCTAGCCACATGGGGGTACAGTCAGTTAAAATTCAAGTCCGTGCGCTGTTAGCAGAGTTATTAGAAGATCCAGAATTAATGACACCGGAGCTAGTAGCAGATCAATTATCAGCTATTATTCGCATAGTCAATAATTTGATTTCCTCTAGTAACGACCAACAAGAGCGATCGTCTCGGCGGCGAATGGGGACTACTTTAACTTTAGCATTGCAATTGCCCCAAATAATTAGGCGAACTGATGGGGAAGGTAATGCTCATGAACTTTATATTGCGAATGTGGGGGATAGTCGTGCTTATTGGTTAACGCCTCGATACTGTCAGTTACTTACCCAAGATGATGATGTGGTAACTCGCGAAGTTAAACTAGGACGCAGTTTATATCGCCAAGCATTACAACGCCCTGATGCTACTGCACTTACCCAGGCTGTGGGTACGAGGGAGGGTGAATTACTCCGTCCATTTGTGCGACGCTTTATTTTAGAAGAAGATGGTTTGTTGCTCTTATGTTCAGATGGGTTGAGCGACAATAATGTGGTGGAGCAATTTGGGACTAATTATGCAAGAGATGTGTTAATTGGTAGGCTTTCTCTGGAAGAAGCTGCTAAAGCTTTAATTGAGCTAGCGAATGAAAAGAATGGTCATGATAATACATCAGTTGTCCTTACATATTGCGGTGTTTCTCCCCAGTATCCTGTGGTTCTCGATTTCGGCGAAAGTGCTTTAGAAACTATGCCTTTTGCAATTAATTTAGATACTGATTTAGTTACTCCGGTTGAAATTGTCGATGAAGAGGAATCTGTGGTTATACCTCAGCCAGTTGAACCTGAAGTAGTCACAACATCACAGGGGGATTGGCTCAAAGTTAGTTTGGGAGTATTGGGAATCTTGGTAGTATTATTATCTGCTGGTGCAGCAGTATTAACTGCTCAATGGTTACTCGATCCCCAGGGGTTTAAACAAATGCAGGATTTTCTTTTCCCTCCCCAAGAAATTCAGACTCCTCCTCCTGGGCAAGACTCGAAGGAGAAGTAAGTTAAAAGTCATATTGTGTACCGTATTAGGGAGGATTCCACTTTGGCAAAGATACTCGTTTTTTGACAAAGTTTTTACCCCCCCAGCCCCCCTTGTCAAAGGGGGGAGTAAGAATCAACCTGCATTTCTTCCTTTCTCGGG
>NZ_JAMZMM010000557.1 GCF_024178385.1 Limnofasciculus baicalensis BBK-W-15
GGATGGAAGTTTGATCTTTTTAATGGGTAAGTCCTAAGATCAGAATGTTTTTGCCTAAATCCTGCTAAAATATGATTCCTCAATATCTCTAATCTCGACAATCTCGTGGCACAAAGCTGGCTCGCATTAACCATCGGCAATTCCCGACTCCATTGGGCTTGGTTTGTTGGCGCTAACCTTCAAGAAACCTGGGATACTAAGTATTTACCCATAGAAATTCTAGATCAATTAATCCAACGTTGGGTATCTGGTATTCTGGCAGCAGAATTATTACCACCTTTATTAGTTTCTACTTTAGACAGCCAAATTCCTCTATATATTGCTTCAGTAGTACCAGCTCAAACCAAATTATGGCAAACTTATCCACATACTAAAATTATTACCCTAGATAGTATTCCCCTATTAGGACTTTATCCTACATTAGGAATCGATCGCGCTTTAGCCTTATTAGGTGCAGGGGAAACTTACGGTTATCCGATACTAGTCATTGATGGGGGAACCGCACTAACATTTACAGGCGCTAATCGTAACCGAAATCTAATTGGTGGAGCAATTTTACCAGGAGTGAAGTTACAGCTAGAGTCTCTATCCCAACGCACAGGAGCATTACCCGCTATCCAACTACCCACGGATTTACCACCTCGCTGGGCAAAGGAAACCTCAACTGCGATCGCAAGTGGTGTACTTTATACAATATTAGCAGGAATTCGCGACTTTATTACCGACTGGCACGATTGGTTTCCAGATAGTAAAATTGCGATAACTGGTGGTGATGCTAATTTGTTACTGACTTCTCTAGAAACCCAATATCCAGAAATAAAAGATCGCTTAATTCCCGATTTCCGATTAATTTTTTGGGGAATCCGCTCGCTTGTTGTTAGTTGTTAGTTGTTGGTTATATGACAAAAACTCTACATGACTTATCTTAATCATCTTTAATCTCGATCCAAATCGTTAAAAACCTAACCGCTGAATCCTTAAATAACCTGAATTCCATGCTTCGATAAGCGACTCACCCAAAAACCCAAATCTGGTGCAGAAATTGCCCTCTTAACTTCCTGTAAAATTCTCTGTGCTTCCCCTTCCGACTGACATAGAGCAAACACAGTTGGCCCAGAGCCAGACATCATCGTACCTAACGCACCACTGCGCTCAAATGCTTTTCTTAATTGTAATACTTCCGGGTAATTTGGTAAAACTACCTTCTCTAAATCATTGTAAAGAAGTTTCCCAATTTCTCCCATATTATCATTCAAAATTGCTTGTACCATTGGTCCAGAATGGACTCGATGGGCACGAGCTTCCAAACTATTAGCATCCCGAATATAAGTATCCCCAAACTGAGAACGATAAGTTTGATAAGCCCAAGGAGTTGAAACCGCTAGATTCCGATATTTTGCCAAAACCACATAGAGAGAATCTAAACTAGGTAAAGGATCTAATTCCTCACCCCTACCCGTAGCAATTGCAGTGCCCCCCGCCAAACAAAAAGGGACATCTGAACCTAATTTTGCTGCTAAATCTTGTAATTCTGGCTGAGTTAATCCCAACTGCCACATCATATCTAAGCCCACTAAAACCGCCGCCGCATCCGTTGAGCCACCTGCCAATCCAGCCGCAACTGGAATATTCTTTTTGATATTAATTTCCACACCACCAAATTGAGCAAAGCGCTCCGGAAAATTATCGGCAATTAATTTAGCAGCACGATAGGCAAGATTACTATCATCTTGCGGTACTTCGGCATCTTCACAGTGAACTTGAATCGATTGAGTACCAATAGCCCGTAAGTCAATTTTGTCCGCTAAGTCAATACTTTGCAAGATCATCACTAGTTCATGATAACCGTCCGCGCGATCGCCTATAATTTCCAAATATAGATTAATTTTGGCAGGAGCAATCAAAGAATAAGAACGCATTATTTTTGTTTTTTAGAGAACAACAAATAACCAAAAACCAACAACCAACAACTAATAACCAACAACTAATTATTTAACTTATTACATAGAGCCACCCACTGTTCCACACTTAAGTCCTCAGCGCGAACTTGGGGGTTAATATTTAATTGTTCCAGCAATTGGGTCAGTTCAGGGATCTCGATCGTAGATTTTAAATTATTTCTTAACATTTTCCGCTTGCTGGCAAACCCCAATTTGACTAAATTTTCCAACTTCTTCGGTTCATCGGCTCCTGGTTGCACCTGTCGGGGACGCAATCTCACTACAGCAGAATCTACCTTGGGAGGTGGATAGAAGGCTTTGGCGGGGACATCGGCGATAAATTCACACTCTGCTAGATATTGTACCCGTACTGATAAAGCACCGAATGCCCGGGAACTCGGTTTAGCGTATAATCTTTCTGCTACTTCTTTTTGCACTAGTAACACAATTAACTCAAAAGGATTTAAGGCTGGTTGAGTAATAGTGCCCAATAGTTTTTCTAGGATTGGTCCAGTGATATTATAAGGAATATTAGCAACAACTTTATTAGGATTTTGGAACTTGGGTAAGGAGGCAAGATAAGTTTCTAAGTCAAGAGTAAGGAAGTCACCTTGTAACAGTAAAAAATTCTCAATTTGACCTAATTGCTTAACTAAGTTTTTGCACAAGTCGCGGTCAATTTCAACAGCAACCACTGACTCGACTTCCGGTAACAAGCGACGAGTAAGAATCCCCGTACCCGGACCAATTTCCAAAATGCGATCTGCTTGCAGCAGCGCTTCGCTATCGCCCTTCTGCAACTGAGCCGCTGCTACAATGCGATCTAGCGCTTTCTCGCTACGAAGCCAATGTTGACCAAATTGTTTGCGGGTTTTCAGATTCATGCCCCAATTTTAAATAGTTTCACCAACACCCACTCCCCACTCCCC
>NZ_JAMZMM010000558.1 GCF_024178385.1 Limnofasciculus baicalensis BBK-W-15
CACGCCAATTTGAGTACAAATATGGCGTGAGGCTTCCGGCGAAGAAAGCTAAAATAGAGAGGAGGTGGGTTGCCGATGAGTCGTGCGTATTACTGAGATCTTGTACATGGTTCTGGCGATTAGAAATCGCGGCTAGAGAAACCAAGTCCGCCTGCGCGGACTAACAGAAAATCAAGGCTTTTAAACCCACGTAGGTGGGTTTTGTCTGTGTAGCCGCGACTTCTAGTCGCAGGCGTGCAAGATTTAAGTATTAGGAGTTTTACCTATGCCTTCTCCTTTTCCCGGTATGAATCCTTATCTAGAACATCCTTCCTTTTGGGCGGGAATTCATCATCGATTAATTACCGCGATCGCTAACAATCTCGCTCCTAAGCTCCGCCCAAAGTATATCGTGGCAATCGAGGAGCGCGTGTACGAGGTGAGTGGAGATACGGCTCTCCTAGTGGGTGTACCCGATGTTTCGGTGCAAAATTCGCTGTCTGTAGCTCGCTCGACTGAATCTAATCTCGCAGTTGCCCCCAAAAGCCAGTCGGTGGAGGTTTTGCTTCCTTTACCAGAGATTTTGACAGAGGCATACTTAGAAATTCGGGCAGTGGAAACCGAGGAAGTTGTTACTATTATTGAGGTGCTTTCTCCAAAGAATAAACAGATGGGAATCGGGCGATTGCAATACGAAACAAAACGGTTAAAGATTTTGGGTAGCATGACTCATTTTGTGGAAATCGATCTGTTGCGTCAGGGAAATTCGATGGCAATGGTTGGAGATTTTGGGCAAAGTCATTATCGAATTGTGGTAAGTCATAGCGAAACTCGTCCAAAGGCTCAACTGTATGGGTTTAATTTGCAAGATCTAATTCCTGAGTTTCCAGTGCCGTTAAGGGCTGGTGAATTAGAACCAGCGATCGATCTAAAGTCATTACTAGATGAGATTTACGATTGGGGAAGCTATGACTTAAGGATTGATTACAGCCGCCCTCCAATTCCCGCTTTGTCAGAATCGGATATGGCTTGGGTGAATGAGAAATTGCAACAGCAAAAATTAAGGTAGATAATACAGTATCATATTCTCTATTAATTCTATATCAATCATCCTATCCCTCTATTTTATCGTCAAACGTACTATCTCCAGAAACCACCTCACCCGTAACATCCCCTTCTGATAATTCCTCCATCCCTGACAATGCTCTAGGAGTATCCCCAGAGACTATATCGAAACTACTTTTTACTTCCTCCTCATACTTGAAATGAGAATTATCCCATCGATCCAGAATATCTTTAATCGCAACTTCCTTTAACCAAACTTGAGCCACAACAGTCAACGGCAAAGCCAAAAATAACCCTAAAAACCCAAAAAAGGTAGCAAAAAATACCTGTGCTAAAAGCGTCACTGCTGGCAAGAGCGATACCTGTTGCGCCATGACATAGGGAGTGAGTAAATTACTTTCAACTTGCTGAATAGCAATGTAAAGAATTAAAACCGCCAGCGCTTTCAAACCGCCATTGGGATCGAGTAACGCGATCGCAATCGGTGGTACGACACTCAATCCCGGACCAATATTCGGCAGAAATGTCAAAATACCTGCCAGAGTTGCCTGTGCCAGTGCTAGGGGAATTCCTAAAATTAACAATCCCACAAAACTGAAAACAGCAATAACAAACATATTAAAAAGAATGCCAATCAGCCAACCCTTTAAAGACTTATCACATTCTCTCAAAATCTCATCCACTCGACGGCGATAGAATGAAGGAAAAAGCCGAATAAAACTGTTGCGATAAGGCTGAGGATCGACCAATAACATTAGTGACAGAATGATTACCAACAGAAATTGACCGAAAACAGCCAAAGAGTTAAATGCAAAAGAAACCCCTCCGCCTAATAGTCGCTGAACTAAAGGTTGAAGTTGTTGAATAAGTTGGTTAATACTTGGAATATACTGATCTCGCAACTCTGGCGAAATACTCATTCTCAATAACTCAAACCACTGATTTAATCGTTCTATCCCTTGAGGGACTAACTCAATCAACCGTTTAAATTCAGTAACAAAAGGTGGCACAATCAGGAAATAAAAACCCACCAAAACAGCGAATAACATAAAAATCGACAGGAGGACAGAAAAAACTCGCTTTATCCCCAATCGACAGAATCGTTCCACCACTATATTTAAAGCATCGGCAAGGAGGACTGCCGCAAAGATTAGCAGAACCATCTGCCGGATTTGCCATAAGATATACATGGATAGGATAAAGGCTAGTAAGCCAATCCATTTGCCTAGATTCACGGTAAAGCCTCCGTTCTCAAGTCCAGTTAAATTGATAACTTGCACCATTATCAATTATCAGTAACAACTTTTATTAGCTTTCCCTCGCCAACTAGCGGTTTTTTCACTGAACTACCAATTACTCCTCATCGACTTTTGCCTGATGCCAGAGCTGAAAAGTCAAAAAAACCGACACCTCTACCCAAATCCCTCCAACAAAGGTCATAATTCCGACAAAGACAGTTGGATTCAGATGGCAATAAAGTACTTTTTTCTTTCGGACGGTTGGATAGTCGGTCGGGTTTGGGAGTTCGGTGGGCTTTGGAATGTCAATGCTTGGCGACGCGAACCCGAAATTGTGCAAATGAACATTTGTATCCTGGAGCAGGAGGAAAAATTATGGCTGTATCGGGTTGAGGACGCGGTTCTCATGGTCGAAGTCAAACCCAACCCTGCGGGATCATCCGAGTCAGCCAAGACAATTGGTCAAGTAGTTCTCAAACGACTGATTACAGCGGATCAAGTGCTTGAGCGATTGACAACCGCTCAGACATTGTTCAACATTCCACAGTAGGAATGGGAATGGGGACAAGGGGGAGAATGGGG
>NZ_JAMZMM010000114.1 GCF_024178385.1 Limnofasciculus baicalensis BBK-W-15
CAAAGGAACCTCTTGATTTGCTCTCATAAATTGAACAAACTCCTATACCACCTGTAATTTACTAAAAGCAGGTTTAATAAACTCGTCCTTATCCTCTAAACTAATATAACCCAGATTAACAGCTAAATCCATTAATTCAGTTAAAAACCGTTTTAACTCATCTAGAACTTCTTGTCTATTTAGCATAACTAATTTTTCCTCTGTTGAATAACCAAACTCTCTTAAATAACATTTAATTTCATTGCCAACAGGTACGAGTTTAATAATTAACCAATAACTTTCAGCAAAATCTAAGCGAATTGTTTTCCCTTGTTCTAATTCTCTTATTTGTTCATTAAATCTATCTTCTAATAACATGCAAATATCAGGATCTAAAAAAACATTAAACCTTGTTTCTCCTACTTGAAAAATTACCTTACTATCCCATTCATAGCAAAACTTTCTTAACCCTAATTCAAAATCTGATAATTCCCCTAAAGGATCGTCAGGTGGATCCGCAAAATTTTCTAAATTTCTCTCAGCTAATTTTATTTTAAACTGCTCTATTTTAGTCATTTTTACCTCCGTAGCCTAGTACCCTAAAACCTGATACCATATTTGAGTTTAACATAAAATCTTCAGCTCGTTCTTTGGGGTGTGCCCCCTGCGGCGGAGTCAGTGAATGAAAAAAAACTAAATTACCGTAGTATAATCAAAATCAGAGACACCCTCTGAAAAATCACCCAAATATTTGAAAACTCCTTTGCGCCCTTTGCGTTAAAAAAAACTAAAACACCAAACCATGGAATGCCCAAACTGCGGTACTATAATCCAAATCGGAGATCGCTTTTGTGAAGAATGCGGTACGTCTCTTGTCGCCAAAAATACCACCGGAGGATGTGCTAAGTGTGGTGCGGGTGCGATAGATTCAGAAGGATATTGTTCTAATTGTGGTTTCCGCAGTGAAGTTAGGGAAAGTGACTATGTGGAAGTTAATGTCAATTCTAGTTTAGCTGGAGTTTGCGATCGCGGATTGAAGCGTCACCGGAATGAAGATTATCTGGCTTGTGCTAAAATTGATGGTAAAAATATTTATGTTTTAGTGGTTTGTGATGGGGTTTCTAGTTCTCAGTCACCGGAGTTAGCGGCTAAAGCTGCTGCTGAGATTGCTTGTCAATCCCTAACTACAGGAGGGGTAGTGGATGTGGCAGCGATGAAAGATGCGATCGCATCTGCTTTATTATCTGTATGTAAGATTCCTTATAATAATAGATCCGACGATCCACCATCCACTACTATTGTAGCTGCGATCGCTTCGTTAGTAGTAGGCGCTTCAGCGCCCTCCCTACCAAAACTCACTGCTACAATTGGCTGGATGGGAGATAGTCGCGCTTATTGGATTTCTCCATCTACTTCCCGACAACTGACTGCGGATCATTCTTGGTTAAATGATGTGGTTTCATCAGGAAAAATGACGGCAGCAGAGGCGAAATTATCACCCAATGCCCATGCAATTAGTCGTTGGGTAGGGGCGGATATTCCGGATGATCTGGAACCTTCTATTATTCAGTTTAATAGTTCTGAGTCGGGATGTCTATTGTTGTGTACGGATGGATTATGGAATTATGCGCCACAAGCTGAACAAATTGCTGCTCTTGTTCAATCTACAATAGATATAGATGCCCTTGGGGTGTCGCGTCGGTTGGTGGATTTTGCTAGGGGGAAGGGGGGGAATGATAATATTACAGTGGCGGTTTTGTCTGTGGCATAACAATATATTTCTGAATTATAATAGTGGAGAAATGAAGGAGAATGGGGGAGTAATACCGAATTTATTGGTGTTAAAAAAAAACCATATTTTCACTATCAAAAACCCCATGTCCACCCAATTCAAAGCCGAAGTATTCCAAAACTAATACCTACCCCAAGGAGCAAAAGAAGTCCATGCGATTATGACAGTTTCCGTTCGCATTTCTAAGTCTAGCTAATTTTAGTTTTCCCAACTGAGTAATGTTTTTTCTAAAATGTCCTACTCCCTTTCCCCTGTGAAAATAGTGAATTATTTAAACACTAAGACACTAAGGAAGGGAAATGATATTCTTGGCTAAATCGCTTTCGGGCTGGAGAAGAGATGATACTGTATTAAAGTAGATCGGAATAGGGTATAAAAACGGCAAAAGGTTATTAGCCCCCCTTTGGATTATTCTACCACGATCGCTGAAATGACGCAAATTCGTAAATTGTTGAGAATTATTTTTAATAATTTCAACGAAGTTAAGGAATCAGATTATTGTTCGGAATGTGGTGTAAAAATTCAGGGTGGAGTTGAACTACCATTAGGAAATAATTCGCTAATATCAACAGTGCTGCAAACAGATAATTTTGTCATCACTTGCCCCGATTGTACGGCAATACACGAACCCGATAGCGATGATGCAATCTCTCAGGGTTTTCAAGATCTAGATGGCTTTGAAATCAGTACTCCAGTTGTCGCTGTTGCTATCTCTTTGTTGACATTATTTGGATTGATGCCACGGATTAAGGAGTATTCGGAATATTTTTTTTTAACACAGAGGTACACAGAGGGCAACACAGAGGTACACAGAGGTACACAGAGAATAAGACAGAGGTATCCAGAGGGTTTTCGGGATAAATTCGTTTTTACTCAATATCTAATTCTAAATACTGAGGAGGTACAGAAGAAACTAACCAAACTCCATTATCAGAACAATAAAATGTATAACCATCTCTCTGCATCGCCATCGCATTTACTCTAAATATTACAGGAAGACCATGCCTTGCGCCAACCTTTTTCGCAGTCCCCATATCGCCAGATAAATGGACATGATGGCGGGACATTTTCCGCAAACCCTCCCGCAAAATTGACTTTACCGCCTTATTTCCCGTACCATGATAAAGTACATCTGGCGGAATCGCAGCTTCCAACTGCAAATCAATCTCTACACTATGCCCTTGATTAGCCCGAATTCTAGTACCAGTATCATCAAAAGAAAACCGTTGTTTATCATTATGGGCAACAACTTCCTTTAACTCAGTACGACTAAGAGCAAAAGAATCCCGTCTACAAGCATCCAATAATTCATCCACATCAACCCACCCCCCAGGCGCAAGCGTTAAACCAATTTTATCAGGATGATGCCGCAAATGATAACTCAAATACTTACTAATTTTAACCAGTCGAGAATCCTTCATATTTGGTTATTAGTTATTTGTTTAGAAAAATACTTCTCAAAACCCTCTGCGTACCTCTGTGCCAACCTCTGCGTACCTCTGTGTTAAAAAAAATCCCCATTATCATCCCCATAACCTCAATATCATCAATCAACAATCTCCACCACTTTAACCATAACCTCCCCCTCCCCAAGCTTAACTTGTAACTCCTCCCCCACAACCAACCCAGATACCGATCGCAAAATTGTACCATCATTCCCTCTAACTACCGCATAACCCCGTTTCAACACATTATTCGGATCGAGTGTTGCTAACTTTTGCCGCAGAAATTCACACTCCTGATGCCCTTGACTTAAACGCCTAGATGTGGATTTAATTAACTCCTGCTTCAGGATGGCGATCGCATTTTTCTGTACCTGTAATTTTCTGTCAAGTGGTAGCGGTTGCAATCGCTCTTTCAGATAATCTAACCGATGGCGATATTTTCCTAAAACCTCCATTACCCCCTGAGAAAGAGCGCGTTTTCGCTCCTGATGTTGGGCAATCAAAGTACTTAATTCTGGCACGGCTGTTGCGGCTACAGCGGTGGGAGTATGTACGGAAACATCTGCGGCTAAATCTGCCAAAGACTCATCTCTTTCATGCCCAATGCCTGTGAGTACCGGAATGGAGCAATTTGCGATCGCTCTCACCACCCGTTCATCATTAAAACAAGCCAAATCCTCCGTTGCACCACCGCCTCGTGATATTATTAATAATTGCGCTCTCCCATCCCTTTCAACTCGCTCAATTGCTTTAACTATTGATTCTGGTGCTGTTTCTCCCTGTACTTGGGCAGGTGATAATAAAACTTTTAATCCCGGATATCGATAGTATAGAGTCTGTTGAATATCGCCCCAAGCTGCTGCTTGAGGTGAAGTAACAACTGCTATAATTTGGGGATTAATTGGTAAATTACGCTTACGTTGCGCCGCAAATAATCCTTCTGCTGCTAATTGATTCCGAAGTTGATTGTAGCGTAATGATTGGAAGCCCTCACCTCCTGGTAAAGCCTGCCAAACTGCTATTTGATATTCTCCTCGTTGCGGATAAATCCGGATACTACCTAAAACAATAAGTTGTTCTCCTGACTGTGGTAACTGGACTAATTTACTAATTTGACTTTGCCAGACTACACATTTAATTGATGCTTTCGTATTGGGATCTTGGAGGGTAAAAAATATACCGCTGCGATGTTTAGATGTACTGGAAACTTCTCCAATTACCCAAGCCCGGCGGAGTTGCTCGTCTTCTTCTAATAATTCTTGAATATAGTCGGTTAAACTGGCAACTGATAGAGTTGTTTCTAGTATCTGAGTAGAGGAAGTTGATGAATTCATTATACCTTACGATTTTATCTGTGACCTTTGAGGATGATTCTTTGATCGGGGAATTAGAATTTCCTCCAGAGTATCAATATAACAATTATATCCTGAATTTCTGTAAGAAACAAAGACAACCTTCTCAACAGAAGTATCTTGCTCCAAAAATGCCCTCACTTCAGTCACAGTGATTCTCGCTCCTCTCTCTATCAGAAAGTTCAATAACTTCCATTCTTTCACGCATTAACTTATTCTTCATCCTATAGTCATCCATCCTAGCGATGCCCTATAATAGTCTTGATGCGCTCGGCGCTACCGAATCGCACTAGGCGGTGCGATCGCAATATTAGTCGAGTTGGGCAGGCAAGAGGTAAAGTGAGGGAGACCACACAGTCCCGTTCCTCTCTCAATCATTTGTTACAATACTCAGCCCCACAGTCATTCACCGAAGTCAGCGCTAAAATAGAACAGATGATCCACTCTGATTCCCAAAATGGCTCCTAAAACATCCATGGCTACCCCAATCACGAACAGCCCTGAAAAGGAAAAAGCCCTAAACTTGGTGCTAACCCAAATAGAGCGGACCTTTGGCAAAGGTTCCATCATGCGCTTGGGCGATGCTACCCGCATGAGAGTAGAAACCATCTCCAGCGGCGCAATTACCCTGGATTTAGCCTTGGGCGGTGGTTTACCAAAAGGGCGCGTGATTGAGATTTACGGACCTGAAAGTTCTGGTAAAACAACTCTCGCCTTACATGCAGTAGCAGAAGTCCAGAAAAATGGTGGGGTGGCGGCGTTTGTAGATGCCGAACACGCCCTCGATCCCACTTACTCTGCTGCTTTGGGGGTTGATATTGCCAACCTCTTAGTTTCTCAACCCGATAACGGCGAGTCGGCGCTAGAAATAGTAGATCAGCTAGTCCGCTCTTCAGCAGTAGATATTGTCGTAATTGACTCAGTAGCCGCCTTAGTTCCTCGTGCCGAAATCGAAGGCGAAATGGGCGATACTCAGGTAGGTTTGCAAGCGCGTCTGATGAGCAAAGCGCTCCGTAAAATTGCCGGGAATATTGGTCGCTCCGGCTGTACTGTCATTTTCCTCAACCAGTTGCGCCAAAAAATCGGTGTTACTTACGGTTCACCAGAAGTGACAACAGGCGGTAATGCGCTAAAGTTTTATGCGTCAGTTCGTCTGGATATTCGTCGAATTCAAACTCTCAAAAAAGGCAATGAAGGCGAATACGGAATCCGCGCCAAAGTCAAGGTTGCCAAGAATAAAGTTGCTCCGCCTTTCCGCATTGCTGAGTTTGATATTATCTTTGGACAAGGAATTTCTAGTTTGGGGTGTTTAGTTGACTTAGCTGAACAAACTGGAGTAATTGTCCGTAAGGGAGCTTGGTACAGCTACAACGGAGAAAATATTGGTCAAGGTCGCGATAATACAATGAAGTATCTGGAAGATAAATCGGAAATTGTTGATATTATCGATAAACAAGTGCGGGAGAAACTAGAGATGGGCGCTGTAGTTTCTGCTAATTCAGTTAATCCTGTTGATATTGAGGAGGAAGAGGAAATTGTTGATGATGATATGTAATTTAGAGGTCATACCGAGTTTCCTTCAAACATAGAATGTAGAGCGGGTGTCCTGTCTGTCAGCGGCATAGGGGATCCCCGCTCAATTATACTACCTGAGTATGCGCTTCGCGCAGGCTACGCCAACGGTGTTCGGTGCCCTCTCAATACTTCATCCTTCATCCTTCATCCTTTACCCTTCATCCTTCACCCTTCATCCTTTTATTGACAGATTTTCTGACTTTTGGAGACTAAAAAATCGATCTAAGATTTCCCCTCGCGCCACAGAGTTTAACTCAGGAATAGAAAAATCACTGATGCCTCTAGCTGGCGTTGCCATCGCATCCTTAAATTCTGATAAATCTTCTAAAAACCGTGAAGTTCCCTGTCGGGAATCAGTATGTTTGGGGACTGAGAGTGGATCGAATTTTGGCTGTTGTGCGGGTGATTGAGGTATGCTGGGCTTTACCGATGGGGGCGAGACTGTTGCCTCTTTAAGTTTGGTGAGGATTGCCGGAGGCACTTGATCTAAAATCTGAGTATCTTGGGATATGAAAAAGGAAAAAGCCAGATTACTCAGTCTAATGCGATCGCCATCTTTGAGCCGCATTCTGCCATGTACGGGTTCCCCATTGAGGAAGGAACCATTGGTGCTGCGCAAATCGACTAGAGAAAATCCTCGCTCGGGAATGTACTGAATTACCGCGTGATAACGAGACAAATGGGGATCGGGAATAGATATTGCCACTTGGCGATCGCGACCAATTGACCAAAGTCCTTGAGGCTGAAGGAGAATCTTGGTTTTCCCCCCTGCGAGGTTAGTCACCAGATAGGGTTGTTCGCCTTCAATCACCCCTGTCATATAATGAATAGTGCGACTAGCAAAGGTTTTATGACCTGTTCTCTCCAACTGAAGGATCTCATCCAACAGGCTGCGATGATACTGATAAAGCTTCAGAAAGATTTGGTATAAACCGAGTCGCTGTTCTATTTCCATATTAAACATGTGGTAAGGGGACGCTCGTTATATCGATACTCCGATTAAGGAGAGTTGAAAATCTTAACCATCGATTAAACTGTGACTCATTTAAGGAAGCATACCTCGACACCGCTCAAAGAAAGCTAGACAAAGTTACCTCCAAGAATTTTAATATCCAATTTAGATGCGCAGGAGCTTACCTACTCCCTATTCCCCTCTTTGTTCCAGCCGCAATAACCAAACCATCAAAGCCACAATCCCAATTTGCAATCCCAGGTTGGGAATGGCTGTAGCAACTTCTTGACCAGCAGCTAAATCAGTTAAGAATATTACTACACCAATGAAACCAGATGCACCGAAGGCCACATAAATAAATTTTCTCAATCCCCGATAGGGAGCTTTCGCCTCAGCTCTCAATCTGGCATATTTTTCCGGGCTGAGGCGCAGAGGGTTGATTTTAGGCTTGGGCGGGGGATTTTTTGAGGTTGAGTTGGTCATTTTTTGATTGACTGGGTTGGTTACTCATAAAAACACCTCCGTCGTTGGAAACTCTGTGTCTACCCTGCGGGAAGCAAGCTATAGACCAGAGAGGAAAACGCGGCAGCGGTTTTAACCGCCTACCCCGTAAAGGGTGGAGGGGTATGGTTGCCCCTCCGTGGAGATATGGTTGTCTCCAGTCTCTTTCGAGTAAAGTTAGCTTTGCCAATGTTATCGGTCGGTAACTATCCAAAAAGCACTGGTTTAACCCGTTACGCCTGTTTAACTTTTCGGTTCTAGAGCAAGGGACTAGCTTCGCATCCCCTGGTAGGTTCTTGAACACTTGCCGATAACGTAGTCCGCAAGAGACTGAGGCTGGTCAACTTCCGGGCTTCAGCTTTTTTGCTGGAAGCCCCGTGTCTTTAGACAGGGGTTGTTGACTCCCTTCTTGGGGGATTGCCAAACCCATTGCTGCTAGGGTCAGTTCGATCTTAGCCTAGCTCATCGCCAAATTCTCCTTGAATTCACAAAAATCTTTTTTCCTAATTTGTCAAAACTTGCTATAATTGTGTATCATTGTGGATCTATAGTAGGGCATTCGCTCCTTAATCATCACATTCCACAGGCTGGTGTAGCTCAGTTGGTAGAGCAGCTCACTCGTAATGAGCAGGTCGTCGGTTCAAGTCCGCTCACCAGCTTCTCTTAGAGGAAACTCAGAAGCAAGCAAGTTCTGATGATGAACTTAGAATCCCCGTGTCTTTAGACTGGGGAGTGTCAAGTCTTCTGCTTTATTTTGTCTTCCTTTCCCTTCTTGGTTGAGGGGAATTTCAATGGCAAACTCTGTCCCTTTGCCGATTTCGCTATTAACTGATAACTTTCCTTTATGTTTTTCCACAATAATTTGATAGCTAATAGTCAATCCTAAACCTGTACCGGAGCCAACGGGTTTAGTAGTAAAGAATGCGTCAAATAGTCTCCGTTGCACATCTTCTGTCATTCCCGAGCCATTATCGCTAATCCGGATAATTACGAACTCATTCTCAATTACCTCAGTTTTAATCTTAATAGTAGGAATTGAGCAAGAGGGCAGAGGTAAATTATTAGGTTCCTGAATAGTTTCCCCATCCCCCTCTTCCAGCACATCAATTGCGTTGACCAAAATATTCATAAATACTTGGTTTATTTGACCTGGATGACATCGTAATTTAGGTAAATTACCGTATTCTTTGATCACCTGAATTCTGGATTTTCCAGCCTTGGCTTTTAGGCGGTGCTGCAATAATAATATCGTGCTGTCTATACCCTCATGAATGTCAGCTAGCTTGCGATGGGCTTCATCAATATGGCAGAAATTGCGCAGCAATAGGACAATTTGGCAAATTCTTTCTGCGCCTACCTTCATTGATTTGAGCATTTGTGGCAAGTCTTCTTCTAGAAATTCTAGGTCAATTTCTTCTATTTTTTCAGTGACTTCTGGATGGGAATTACCATAATTATTATGATAAATTTTAACTAGTTCTAATAGTTGCTGGGTATATTCATTTGCGAGGCAAAGATTACTGTAGATAAAATTGAGCGGGTTATTAATTTCGTGAGCAACACCCGCTACCATCTGACCAATGCTTGACATTTTATCTGCTTGAAATAGTTGGGTTTGGGTTTGTTGTAACTTGTACAATGTCTCTTCAAGTTCTAACGCTCTTTGTCGTTCTTTGGCTTGCGATTGCAACAAATCTTCATTTTGTTCTTCCAGTTGCTTTTGCAGATTTCTTAGGGTTAGATGGGTTTTAACTCGGCACAATACTTCTGTGGGTTGAATTGGTTTAGTAATGTAATCAACTCCTCCGACATTAAATCCAGTAACTTTATCTGCTGTATCGCAGAGCGCCGTCATAAAAATGACGGGAATGTCTTGGGTTAAGATGTTTGCTTTTAATAGGCTACAGGTTTTAAATCCATCAATTCCCGGCATCATTACATCCAGCAGGATCAGATCCGGCTGACTATATTCTGCTTGCTCAATGGCACTTTCACCATCTAGCGCCACCAAAACCTTAAATCCTGCATCCGTTAAATACTCGAAGATCAACCCTAAGTTTGTCGGGTTGTCATCAACGATTAAGATCTTGCTTGTTCCATTAGTTTGCTTAGTCATATCCAGTCATTTTTTATATCCGATTCTCTTATTATTTTCTAAATAACACGATTTTAATAAGAACTTAACAATTTATTACAAATCAGGATTTATAGGAGTTCTAATATGTAGAGGATTATTTTCTCTGTTACCTGTTTGCTCTTCTCCTGTATTCACAGATCGAATAGACTGACTATATTGTTGGATAAGATCCCGTAGTAGTTTTAGCTTAAATTCTTTGGCAAGTTGACGGATTTGGCTGGCAAAAACCTCTAATTTCGGCTCCAATTTTTGAATTTTATCCCCTTGGTCAATAATTCCTTTAATGTCACCCATCTTAATAAATTCAGATAGATGAGTAAGTTCTGATGGTGGTAAAAGAGTAAGTGTCACCGGATCTAGTTGCGGTGAAATAATTTTGATAGCTCGGATATCTTCATAAATCCATTCTAGTCCTAAATGCTGAGAAATAGAGTGAAAAAGCTGCTTAGATTCCACAGGCTTAGGGATAAAACATTGACAGCCAGCGGCTAAACTTTCTTGCTGAATCGTCTGGAAAACACTTGCAGATAATGCGATGATGATCGTATCTTTAAACTGAGGTAACTTTCGCAGTCGTCTAGTAGTTTCTAATCCATCTATTTTTGGCATTACCAAATCCATTAAAATCAAATCTGGGGCAAAATCTACCGCTTTATCGAGACAGTCTTTAGCATCCACAGCTTCCTTAATTTCAAATCCTAATGGTTTTAACAGCACTCGTAACAGGGTACGATTGACTCTATTATCATCGACGATCATGACTTTGCATTTGTGCCCTTTGAATCCAACAATCCGGCGATTGGGGGGTGGTGGAGGTTCCTGCCATTGGGTAACTATAGGTAATTCTAAATCAAACCAAAATACACTCCCTTGTCCTATACTACTACTAATATAAATTTCACTATCCATCAGTTGGACTAATTTTTGACTGATACCAAGTCCGAGGCCAGTCCCTTCAGCGACGTGAGTAGAATCCCTTACTTGGTGAAAGGGCAGAAAAATTTCTGCTAATTGATGGGGGGGGATACCAATACCAGTATCTTCAATTTGAAAGCGAATTTTTTTGGTTGTTTGTTGTTGGTTGTTAGTTTTTTGTTTTTGGTTGACTGGTAAATATCCTACCTTAAATATTACGCCACCTTTGTCAGTAAATTTGATGGCATTACTAAGTAAATTGCTAAGAATTTGTCGTAACCGTTTCTCATCGGCGATGATGCCGTTAGGTAAGGGAGACAACTGTTCGTAAGTAAAGGCAATGTCTTTTTGTTCAGCACGCATCTGAAATAAATCGGCAAGACTTTTGAGGCAATTAGGTAGATGAAACTCTGTGGGGAAAAGTTCCATCTTCTGGGCTTCGATTTTAGACAGATCTAAAATATCTTCAATTAGGGTAAGTAGATGTTCCCCGCACTGGTGAATTATTTTCACACTATCCTGTTGTTCTTGGGTTAATTTATCATTATTTTTTAAGAGTTGAGTATAGCCAAAAATGCCATTAAGGGGAGTGCGAAGTTCGTGACTCATATTTGCCAAAAATTCGCTTTTGGCAAGGTTGGCGACTTCGGCGGCTTCTTTGGCTTGTTGCAGGGCAGCTTCTTGTTGTTTGCGATCGCTGATATCCATATAAGCAACCACCACCCCATAATTGGGGAGAGGAATGGGTGCAGCGGTAGCGCTTAACCAGATAATCTTTCCATCTGGTTTGACAATTCCTGATTCAAAGTTTTCAATAACTCTGTTTTCATTTAGAGCTTTCATTGTCACAAATTTATCTTGGGGAATAGGGCTACCATCTGCGCTAATAATTTGCCATCTGTTGTCATTATAATTGTATTGAATCTGTTCATCAAGGGACATGCCTAAAATTTTTTCCGAGGCGCTATTGGATTCAATTATTTCACCTTCTTTATCGGTGAGGAAAATACCGATAGGCAATATTTCAAAGAGAGTTTGATATTTTAATTGGCTTTCTCGTAAAGCTTCCTCCATCTTTTTGCGATCGCTAATATTGCGAGATATTCCCCGATAGCCACAAAACTCCTCCTTGTCATCAAAGATCGGAACACCACTAGTTTCTACGATTACTGAATGTCCATTTTTGTGGATGAAGGTATTTTCTATACAAGTAAATGGTTCATGGGAAGAAAAGATATTATCAAAAAAATGGGCAAGGCGATTCCCCTCCCGCCAATCCATGAAATTATAGGGAGTTTTGTCTTGAATTTCGGCAACATTATAACCTAATAAATCTGTAACATTGGGGCTGATGTAGCGATAAAGTTGGTTGAGATCCATTTCCCATACCCAATCGCTCGTAGTTTCTACTAAATTGCGGAATCTTTCTTCACTTTTGCGTAATTTTTCTTCAATTTGTTTCCTTTCACGAAGATCCGCTTGCTGTTCGCTAATATCAATATAGGCGATTGCTACCCCATAATCAATAATTGGAATTGGAGCGGCATTAACACTAATCCAACTAATTTCACTATTTTCCTTGACAATTCCCATTTCAATATTTTTAATAACTCGGTTCTCATGAATAGCTCTGATGCTAGCCAATTCTGAGGGTGGCATGGGAGTGCCATCGGTGCGAACAATCTTCCAGTCTGGGCTATTGTATTTCCCGTAGATTTGTTTGGTGCGGGATATGCCTAAAAGTTTTTCGGAAGCAGGATTAGATTCAATGATATTCCCTTGTCGATCTAGTATGGAAATACCAATGGGTAATATTTCAAAGAGGGTTTGATATTTGAGCTGACTTTCTCTTAATGCCTCCTCCATTTGTTTTCGTTCCTGACGTGCCGCCTGCCGTTCGTTAATATCTTCACAAACGACAGTAACATATTGGGGAGAGCCATCATTATGTTTGATGAGTGATACTGTTAAACGCCCCCAAATAATCGCACCATCTTTACGAAGATATCGTTTATCAATACTGTAGCTTTTTCGTTCACTTCGCAATAGGGAAATAAATAAATCTTGATCGAGGGATAAATCCTCTGGATGGGTAAATTTTGAAAAATGGATTCCTACTATTTCTGCTGGAGAGTAGCCGAGAAACCGACAATTAGCCTCATTGCTGCTAAGTACAAAACCATCAAGATCTACAAGAGCAATTCCTACAGATACATTATCAAAGATTGAGCGGAATCGTTCTTCACTTTCTCGCAGTGCGGCTTCTACTTGTTGACGAACTCTTTTGGATGCTTCGCTAATATCATTGTTGGGGTTTAACTCATGATTCAGATATTTTGAGTTATCCTTATCAACTTCAGAAATATCTTTAACTATGCCATCAATTCGGAGGGGATTTCCCTGAGAATTTCGACGCAATCTCCACTGATGAGATAGCCATCTAATTTCTCCACTAGGGCGAATTATTCGGTATTCTAAATTCAATATTTCTCTGGACAATAAAATAGGTACTTGGTATTCTACCCAATCGCGATCTTCAGGATGAATTACTTCTTTCCATAGATACTTATTCTCAAAAAACTCTGATAAAGATCGTCCATATACTTTTTCAGCACTGACACTTAAGAAACTTGTTTCCCAAGTCGTCGGGTTTGCTGACAAAGCCACCTCGCTAAAGGTTTCCAGAATATCCTGCAACCATTTCTGGTTTGATTGCCGTGTTTTATTCATTTTTTTATTTAGTTGTCGGTTTTCCAGGTTAGGGTTAGAGGTTAATTGCTAATTGCTAATTGCTAATTGCTGATTTTCCATCTATTCCCGATTCCAATCTCCCGATTGAGAGGGCGAGTCGATTAGGGTTATTTGTGACAATGTAGAGATTATCCTAGCAACTCGCCCCTACACTCAAAAACCCCACTCCCCACTCCCTATTCCCCTACAGCATAGCAAAAGTTGTCCATTTGTTTCGTAATGTCAAGAATTTTTTAAGTTCTCGCCAGAGGATAAACTCGATGTCATGGGAGCAATTAAACCATTAGCTGTGCCAAATAAATTAATTGGATTTTTCCCATCGGTAATTAAAACGCTTTGGATGCCAAGTGCTTCTAGGAGCCTCACTTGCATTTCTGGTCCCGCTTGGGCGATCGCAATTATCGTTTCTGCGCCAATTGCTGCTATTTTCTGCTGAAATTCGACACTAGTAATTTGAGACATTCGTTCAGCTTTTTCTATTTCCAGAGCGCTGATGGCTTGTTGATGGGCTAATTCTGCCTCCTGACGTGCTGTCAGTTGTGCTAATTCTGTTTCATAGCGGATGCGAGCAGCGTCTGCTTCTTGCTGTGCCAAATTTACGGTTAATTCCCCTTGAATCCGAGCAGATTCTGCTTTAGCTTTGGCTTCAGCGGCTGCCTTACCTGTTGCTTCAATTGCTGCATTTTCTGCTTTAAATTCTAACAGCTTTTTTCGCTCAACTTCTGCTGCACTTTGATCTACAATTACCTGTCTTTCTAATTTTGCTTTCGCTGTTTGTTCAATCCTTTCCGCATCTTGTCGTGCGGCAGCTTCTTGAGCATCGGTGGTAATTTGAATGGCAATTTGTACCGATTTTTGCAGGCTTTCTAAAGTCCGTTCATCTACAGGTTCGACGGATTGAATGTCAACATTAGTAATAACTAAGTTATTAGTTTTGAAACGTAATTCTTCTCGAATATGATCCTGTTCATCTGTACCAAATACAGCCGCCCGGATAATTCGGGCTGAATTGCGATGAAATTCATCGAATTTTTCACCTGCTACCGCACCCCGCACGCGAGAAGCAATCGCTTTACAAGCAGTATCCACAAAATCAGGTACTTGAAAAAGTTTAGCCGCCACTTGTTCATCATGTCGATCCACATCAAAATACCAGTTATAGGATAAACGTAGCTGCAGTCTGGCATGATCTGATGTCTCGACTGCGAACAAATCGGTCATAAAATCAGGACCTAATAATAAGGCTAAAGACTTGATTCGATGCGCTCTTTTTGGTACGCCACCTGATAAACTCAATACAGTAAATGCCTCATCTGGTCCCAGCATAACTAAGTCTGGACCAAATACAGTTTTAGCTGTTCTTTCCTTATAATCATGGATTTGGACTGCTGCATTTTGCGGTATATGAAATACCACTGCCCTCGTCTTATCTCGCAGCGAAACTTCCTGGGAGATGGTGGGAGTTACTAATTCCGGCTTTTCTCGATTTTTCTCCTTCATAAAATGTCGTCCCCGATCGGAAACTGGATCGATTTTTTGATCTAACAATTCTTCCACAACAGGGGAAAGTTCTTTTTCCCAAAGTTCTTCATAAGGACTTAACATATAAGCTTGGGGACCGCTGACTAATTTCAGTTCACCAGTTTGAACATCCCTTACATAAATTCCTTCATTTTTATCGAGGGGAATGGCTTGGCGTTTTTCAATTACCTCTATTTCTACGCGGGGAATGTAATCTCTCGGACCACCAATCATCCACATATCCCCAGGTTGACGTTGAATTAAATTAGTCCCTTCTCCTTCGCTCAAAGCTTCTTTAGCCTTGAGTAATAGTGCTTCCTGTTCTCCCAAAACATAAACCTGTTGAATCCCCTCTTCTAGTGACTCTCCAGGATGTAAGAAAAATGAGATTCTTCCTTGACGCACCTCTCGCATTCCTAATTGAGGTTTGCCGGAATTATCGACAGGATTGAGAACAATACACCATTCGCGATCGCCAAGTGTAGTAATTTCCACTTCTCCTACTACTTCTTCATAGACATCGGGAATGTGAATTTCGGCATCATCAAGGGTAACTAACCACTCATCACCTGCTTTTCTTTGTCTATTTAAGATATCAGTAAAAGTCCGTTTTGCTCTCAAATGTAATGCCTTTCGTTCAGTTAAAACGTAAGCATTTATAATCCCAATAAACTCTTCATCAATTCCCGGTAAATAGGCTCCTTCTTCTCGGAGCAACCATTCTTCTCCTGCTCTTCTGCGATTGCCTGTACGATCGATACAATTTTGTCTCGCTATTAAACGTAAAGCTTGATTTGTTTTAATAACTATTGCTTTTGTAGTTGCTGAAACTTGAACTTCTACGCGGGGAATATAGGTTCCTGGCCCTTCAAACAACCATTCATCTCCAGCTAAACGATTGATGGTTTGAGGTCGATCTTCTCCGTCAATATTGACTATAATAGGATCGGAAAAATCGCGAATGGCTTTAAGCCGGAGGGCTTGATTCCGTTCGACAACATGAAGTTGGGTAATCTCCCCAATTAATTCCTCATCGGGATAAAGGGGAAAAGGCTCTTGGGCAAAACGAATTTCGCGATCGCCATATCTTAGTTTAATCTGTCCATGTCCGTCAGCAATGGGTTGATTGGCTTCATCTCGCAAGACTGGATTGGCAACAATACAATAATATCGCGGTGGGACAACGATCATCGGTTCGGGTTTGAGGATGAGTCGTTCGTGATCTCGCAAAGTAATCGTTTGAGGACCGACTTCTAGGCGAGTGACACCTGTATTATTATCGAGAACATGGATAAATTGTTGGGGTTTGAGCCGGATAATACCGCTACTAGTTGTAGTTGATTCGGGTTTGCGCTCGGTGGTGTTCATTTTTCTTTCGGGATATTTTTTTTCCTTACTCTTTTCCCTTCACAAAATTATGTGGGGGCAAAGGATTGCAGCATTAACATTTCGATTTTGAGTTAAGCTTAATTCCGCAATGCTTCGCCCTGCCACCGGGAATGGAGTAGATGTATGTGGAAGGTTTTGGGGATTTTTTTTGTACCTATAGATACGATAGCAAGATAATTAAGCTAAGTTCATAAAATCTTTAAAAATAACCTTACTTTCTCCCTCCCCCATCCTCCCACTCC
>NZ_JAMZMM010000559.1 GCF_024178385.1 Limnofasciculus baicalensis BBK-W-15
CTCCCCACTCCCCATTCCCCATTCAATGAACGAAAGTGTCCAAAACTCATAAGGAGAGCCTTGATGCTTTTTTTGCAACGGTACTTTATCCTGCTAACTGTCGCTGTTAGCATTGGCTTGTTAGTGACTAGCTGTGGTGAAAGCAAGATTTCTCAATGTAATAAGATTATTAAGATTGCTAATAAAGCAGTTAGTCAGTCAAAATCTATCACCACTAGCCCTAATTTAAACGACTCCAAAGTGATGCTGAATGCAGCAGATTTGATGGAAAAGACATCGAAAGAAATGGAAGGAATAAAAGTTAAGGATCAAAAGCTGCAAGATTATCGATCTGGTTTTATTAATATGTACCGCGATATCAGTAAGGCAATCCGCGACTTTGCTGTTGCTTTTGATAAAAAAGACCGTAAAGCGGCTGAAGCAGCTCAAGTTAATTTGCAGCAAGCGACTACCCCAGAAAAACAATTAGTCAATGACCTTAATCTTTACTGTACGGGGAAGTAATGAAGGTTGAAGGCTGAAGGTTGAAGGCTGAAGGTTGAAGGTTGAAGGTTGAAGGTTGAAGGTTGAAGGTTGAAGGTTGGCTGAAGTCAACCCCATCAATAAAATTTTTTATCCTTCATCCTTTACACTTCATCCTTCATCCTTTACACTTCACCCTTCATCCTTTACACTTCATCCTTCATCCTTTACACTTCACCCTTCATCCTTTACACTTAATCCTTATCATGAAATTTGCTTTAGTTCATGAATGGTTAACCCCCAAAGCAACTGGTGGTTCAGAATTAGTAGTTCGAGAAATATTGCAGCATATTGATTGCGATCTTTATGCCTTGATTGACTTTGAATCCACCAATCCTCAAAGTTATCTATTTGGGCGAAAAATTGGCACAACATTCCTGCAAAACTTACCCTTTGCTCGCAATGGTGTGCAAAAATATCTACCGCTATTGCCATTAGCCATCGAACAGCTAGACCTGCGGGACTATGATGTCATCCTTTCATCATCCCACGCCGTTGCTAAAGGAGTTCTGAGTAGTCCCCAACAACTACACATTTGCTACTGCCATACGCCAATGCGCTATGCCTGGGACTTAACATTTGATTATTTGCGCCATAGTGTCATGGGCAGAGGTCCTCAAGGCTGGGCAACTCGGTATCTCCTCCATCAGTTGCGTCAGTGGGACGCGATCTCAGCAAATCGGGTTGACCACTTCATTGCCAACTCTCACCACACCGCAAGACGCATCTGGCGGTGTTATAGGCGTAAGGCAGAAGTGATTTACCCACCCGTGAATATCGAGCGCTTTCCTTTCTGCGAGCAAAAAGAGGATTTTTATCTTACCGTTTCCCGGTTAGTGAGTTACAAACAAGTATCTGTAATTGTGGAAGCATTCAATCAATTAGGATATCCCCTAGTTGTAATTGGCGATGGACCTCAATTAGAGGAAATTCGCCTTATGGCTAAATCTAACATCCGAGTATTAGGATTCCAGCCAGATGAGGTAGTAGAGGAGTATATGGCAAAAGCCAAAGCCTTCGTCTACGCCGCCTGTGAGGACTTTGGTATTGCCCTGGTGGAAGCAATGGCTGGTGGCACGCCAGTGATTGCTTACGGTGCTGGAGGAGCCTTAGAAACAGTGCGAGATATCCGGAAACATCCAGAAGGTGGTACGGGTCTATTTTTTATGGAACAAAGTCCCGCTGCCTTAATCGAAGCCGTGAAAATATTTGAGGTATCTGCTGCTGCATTTAGTCCTGAACGTAGCAGGGTGGTAGCATCTGCCTTTGAGCCAAAAATTTTTGGCTCTCGCTACCTGGGTTTCCTAGAGCGCTGCTATCAAGACTACCAGGATGGTATTGGCGAATTGCGGAAAACATAGAGCCGAGGAGGGAGTCTGCCGTGTTGACTTCCCTCGGTTCCCTCTACAATTCGGGAAGATAACCAGAAGCTTTAGAGAGGAGGAGGGGCCGAACCAAGGGTGAATTCGTCAAAACTATCCTACCAGTTGCCAGGATCTGACAAGAAATTTCAGTTTTGCGATCGCTAAAGCTCTAGCCCGTCGCTTCTGGCTTTATGATCGTGACGTGTGGTGTGAAGTGAAGGAGTAAGATGACTGCCCAAAGCCAACTTATCTCCGTCAAGGTGTTGCGAGCGTTCGTGAAGCGTGGGTTTCAAACACCCTCCTCGCGAAGCAGACTAAGAAGTCTGTCTCAATCCCGCCTAGACGGCAATTTTGCCAAGCGGCTGTTTGATGTCGCATTTTCTCTATCTGTTCTGATTTTGTTTTCTCCGGTTTATTTAGTCTTAGCTCTTTTGATTGCAATCAGCTCCCCTGGACCTATTTTTTATATCCAGGAGCGCGTGGGTAAAGATTACAAACCGTTTGGTTGCCTTAAATTCAGAACTATGGTGGAAAATGCGGATGAAATCTTGCTGGACATAATGGCATCATCTCCTGCTTTACGTCAGGAATTTGAAGATAATTTTAAACTCAAGCAAGACCCTAGAATTACGATGATTGGCAGATTTCTGCGATTAACGAGTCTGGATGAGTTCCCCCAGTTTTGGAATGTTTTGAAAGGAGATATGAGTGTGGTTGGTCCAAGACCATTAGTACCAGAAGAACTACCAAGATACGGGCGTTACATGGAAAAAGTACTGACAATTAGACCAGGAATTACTGGTTTATGGCAAGTTTCTGGACGGAATGATATTCCCTACGATCGCCGGGTACAAATGGATGTTTACTATGTTAATTCCCGAAACTTTTGGCTCGATTTCTGGCTGGTTATGAAAACAATTGGCGTAATCGTATTTCCCAAAAATAATGGGGCATATTGAGGGATGAGT
>NZ_JAMZMM010000560.1 GCF_024178385.1 Limnofasciculus baicalensis BBK-W-15
ATCACTCACCGCCTCAGAACGGACCCGTACACGCCACCGCTTTGATACGCCTGATGGAGAAAGCTTGTACCTGCGGTTACCGAGAGGAACTATCCTACAGGATGGGGACTTACTGCGATCGCAAATAGGTGATGTGGTGATTCGCATTGCTGCTAAACCGGAAGATGTACTAACAGTAACCACTCAGAAACCTCTCGATTTGCTGCGAGCCGCCTATCATTTAGGCAATCGCCATGTACCTTTGGAGATTACTCCTAACTATTTAAGGTTATCTCCCGATCCGGTTTTAGAAGCGATGTTAGAACAATTGGGGCTGAATGTCAAAAGTGAAATTCTTCCCTTTCACCCCGAAATTGGAGCTTATGGGCACAATCATTAATTAGTTGTTGGTTATTGGTTGTTCGTTGTTAGTTTTTGGTTATTAGTTGTTCGTTATTGGTTGTTCGTTCTTATTGCCCACCAACAAACAACAAACAACAAACAACAAATAACAAATTATGCAATCCGGTCAGATTAGACTCAATAAAGTAACGAGAGAATGGGTGATTTATGCCCCCAGTCGGCGTAAACGTCCCCAAGATTTTCAGCAAAGCCATCGCCCGAAACAATCTCTCATTACTAGAGATACGAAATGTCCGTTTTGTCCTGGAAACGAACATATATCAGAGTTCATTGTTTTGGAGATACCTAACCAAAATCACGATGGTTGGCAGACTAGAATACTTTCAAATAAATTTCCTGCTCTAACACCAAATGAAAATACACGTCGCTGGATAGATGGGATTTATTTAGCTATGCCCGGTTATGGTCAACATGAGGTAATTGTTGAAAGTCCCAATCATAATGATGATATCGCTACCATGCCCATTGAAGCAGTGGAAATGGTGATTGAAACCTATCACAAACGCTATATTGAATTAATGGCGTGGCATGAAAATATGATGGGGATTATTTTTCGCAATCACGGTGCTAAGGCTGGTGCATCTTTAATTCATCCTCATTCTCAATTTATTGTTACGGGTATTGTTCCTCAACATATTCGCTGGCAGGAGCAAGAAGCGCAGCAATATTACGATCACTGGGGCAGGTGTGTGTACTGCGATATTTTAGAATTTGAAATGCAAAACCGCAGGCGAGTTGTTGGGGAAAATTTATCGTTTCTAGCATATATCCCTTTTGCCGCAGAAGTCCCTTTTGAAATTTGGATTATGCCCAAAGATCATCAAGCCGACTTTGGCAGTATTTCCGATCGCCAGAAATCAGATTTTGCTGCTATTTTAAAGGAGGTTCTTGGTAAATTGTACGAAAAATTAAACGATCCGGATTATAATTATGTTATCAATACAGCGGCACGGTACAAAGCCGAGGAACCCCAAGTACATTGGTATTGCCAAATCCAACCTAAATTGATAACAGAAGCTGGCTTTGAGATGGGTTCAGGAATTAATATTAATCCGTCTATCCCTGAAGCGGATGCGGATTTTTTAAATGAGTGATTTATAGCTGTTTTCAGTTAACCTAATTTCCCTTCCCAGAATGAAAAAAGTTAACTATTTGACATGTTCAATAGTGTGGCGTATCCCGATCTATGTTTGTTACCTTGGAAAGTATAACAGGACTTATACAAAACATATATCTGTAGGGTGTGTTACGCTACCCTTCGGGAACGCTTCGCGAATGCTAACGCACCATCTACGCTATTAGAGTGTCGCTGCCTAAGTCCTATATAAGTGTCAGCCTGTGACTATTTCTACTAGTAACAAACGGCTATCTATTGACGGAAGATCGGTTACAGGCTATCGAGTGGAGTAGACGATTACTTATGGCAGGCTCAATCTTGCAATCTACTAAATTTCTGTAGACTTGAAAAGCAGTCAAACTCAGGTTAACAAATCGGCTGTCTCATCGTCTGCTTGGTTAAATTATAAAAAAAATTGGAGAGTATCTGTGGCAATTATAATTTCCTTCATAAACCTTAAAGGAGGTGTAGGAAAAACAACAACCGCTGTCGCGGTTGCTGAAATGCTATCAGGCGTGTTCGATCGCAAAGTTTTGGTAATCGATCTCGATCCGCAAACCAATGCAACCTTAATGCTGATTGGCGAAGAAAAATGGGAAAATCTCAACGAGAATCACCACACCATAGCACAACTATTTCTCGATGCTATTTACCCAAATTACTCAAAGTTTAATCTCAAGAAAACTCTACAACATCAAGTTTCTAATGTCAGAGATTTAATAAATTTAGACTTGCTCCCTTCCAGCTTAGATCTGATTAACATACAAGACAGACTAGGAACAATTTCCACTGGAAGATTCTACGCAGCGAATCCAATTAATATTCTCCGTCGTGGCATAAAATCAATTATCGATCAATACGACTATATTCTCATCGATTGTCCTCCCAATCTAGGCATTGTTACCCTTAATGGGTTGAGAATTTCCCACGGTTATATCATTCCTACTATCCCGGATATTCTTTCAACTTACGGGATTCCTCAAATTACCAAAACACTGGGCGATTTCTCCGAAACCATTGCCGAAACTATTCATCCACTTGGGATTGTGATCTCACAGTACCATCCCGGGATGAGTCTCCACGATCGCGTGATCAAAGATTTACGCCGCTATAGTAAAGATGCCCGAGTATTTGAAACCCAAATCCCTCACAAACAGCAGATTGCAGAAGCCGTTGAATTTGACCACCCCAATAAGTTTACCACCCTCCGGCAAAAATGGGGATATGGTGGTCAGTTTGAAAAATATCTGAATTTAACCAAGGAAATCAGAATTGCTGCTAGTCAAGTATTGAAGTCAAAATAAAATTTCACGATCAGGTGTGGGGAATGGGGAA
>NZ_JAMZMM010000561.1 GCF_024178385.1 Limnofasciculus baicalensis BBK-W-15
GGGTAAAGTATCTGGTGCATCTTTCCATCCTTCGGCTATTGCTTCTACTGCGGCAAGTCGCACAAATGAATCATCATCATTAGTTACCCATTCTTTGAGTAGGGGTAAAGTATCTGGTGCATCTTTCCATCCTTCGGCTATTGCTTCTACTGCGGCACGTCGCACAGCCCAATGATCATCATTAGTTACCCTTTCTTTGAGTAGGGGTAAAGTATCTGGATCATCTTTCCATTCTTCAGCTATTCCTTGCACTGCTGCTTGTCGCACAAACTCATCATCATGAGAAGTAGCCCATTTTTTGAGCAAAGGTAATATATCTGGATCATCTTGCCAATTAAAGGCTATTTGTCGTACCGCTACATATCGAACAATCGAATTATAATCAGAAGTTACCGTTTGTTTGAGTAGGGGTAGGGTATCTGAATCATCTTGCCAACCAAAGACTATTTGTTCTACTGCGGCATATCGCACAGCCGAATTATCATCATTAGTTACCCTTTCTTTAAGCCATGGTAAAGTATTAGGATCATCTTGCCAATTAATCGCGATCGCATTCACTGCTTTTACCCGAATTTCCCTGACTAATTTTGCCTCATCTCCATACTTTTCGTAAGAGTAAGACAAGTCATACTTCGTCAACCCTTTAATTTGAACGAGTAATTCACCATCCGTATCCGCAATTAAGTTTCGATTCCTCACCTCAGACAAACAATCCGCCGCCAAAAACACATTAGCAAACTTCTCACTTTCCCCCGACTGACTCCTCAAATACTCAATAATCTCACCCCCAAAACTCGACTCCACCATCCCGATAATCAACCGCAATACCTCATGCCAAGACTCATCCTGCCAATGCTTACCAAAAACCTCCTCTTTAAGCTGTGTCAAAGATAAAGTTTGCGTCTCTTTAAACTGCCAAACAAACTCCCAAGCGCAGAAATATTCCAAAAAAGTCCGATGGATGAAGGCATAATAATCCGCACCCAAATCGCATAAAATAAAATTACGACTCCGCAATTGATTTCTCAGCACCCGTGCCAATATTCGCGCCTGACTCACCTCTATCGTCTTCAAATAATCCGTAATAATCCGTTCCAAATCTGTCGCACTAATCAGATTCCCCGCTAACCCCTTCGTATTCCCTTGCATCTGATAAGCAACCAGCCGCAAAATTGCCTGCTTATCCTTATAATCAATCGTATTCGGCTCCAGACGGGCATCTTCAATTAATGCTCTTTCCACATCCCACTGATGGAGCAAAAGTCGGGAAGATTGGTTATACAATTCTGCCCTATCTCTCGGCAATTCCTGATTCCGATTTAAAATTGCCATCATCGTCAGTAACAGAGGATTCCCCGCTAATTCCTGAATCGCTTTCGAGGTATTAATTGCCCGTTGCAATCGTTCTTTTTTTCTCAGCTTATCTGCTTCATCGCTAAAAGTTAACTCATGCCACCGATAGACAAAATGCTCAATTTGTTTCTCATCCAAATCTTGCAGCATGAAGTGATGAAACTCCGCATCCCGCAACCGCTGCGGTTTATAACCAATGACGCGAGAAGTCACAATTACCTGAACATTGGGATACTCGTTAGTAAAGCGATGAATATCCGTAATTACATCTTCCCTTTTCCCAGGATCGAATACTTCATCCAACCCATCAAACATTACCAATACTTTACCAGTTTTTAGTTGTTCCTGGAGTTGATGCTGATTCAGATGAGAAATTGCCCCACTACTTTGATGGAAAAATTCCAGAAAGTTATGGCAATTTCCGTTATCCCGATTCCGCATATAGGTACGCAACTCAATCAGCAAGGGAATGGGGAGAGATATGACATTATTTAAAGGAGAATTTGCCCAGTTTAGCGCTAAGTATTGTAACAAACTGGATTTTCCCGCACCAGGATCTCCGAGAATGACAAGATATCGATGATTTGGCTTATCATTAATAATATCCAAAACAGAACAAATCGCCTGTTCCCCATAAGCCCGCCGATATCTTTCCAAATCTACTTCTTCAATATCCCCCTCAATATCCTTACTATCCCGCATTCGCCGCAAATGTTCCTTCGGCAACTGATAAACCTGCGGTAATAATCCATCGACGAAGCGGACATTTTGCGGTATAAATATTTTCCATAACTTCAATCTGTTATAAGCAGCCCCATCCGTATCCAAACTATCCAATTTCAGATTACCGTATTTTTCCAGAATCCCTTCCTGATATTGCCGCAAATCAAAAGCCGGAATAATTCCCGCCAATTCCCGCGTATTTTCCGCAATCGCCGCCAACTGCTGCGAATCAAAGATTTCCCGCAACTCGTCTGACTCCCGAATTAGGGCTTTCACCTTTTTCAGATACAGCTTCGTCACCAATTCCCAGTTAAAGCCATCGGGAAGGGCGAGTAAATTTAACTCTTGCCAAATTATCGGTAATGCGCTATAATGGGAATGGTGACTATTTTCAGCAAAAGCACCTCCCAAGATCCCCCGCACCCTTGGATTTGTAATAAATTGCTTTAACGGCTTAACATACTGCGGCAAATCCTCTTCCGGTACATCCGCCTCAGCCAACTTGTCTTGCACTAGTGCCAGAAATTCCTTCAGGGCTTTACCAGTTACCGTTTGTAGAGTATCTTTTTCAAATAATCCAGTAAAATCCTTAATCCGCTCTTTAAAAAAATCCTTGGTGTAATCTTCCAAAGCACCTTTCGCCAAAGGTGCTAAAACCTCTTTGAAAGCAAACCCCACCGCACTAGAAACTCCCCATGCCACTAACCAATCTAGCATAGTACTACCATCTGTTTTTTTCTAATTCTAACAATAGCGAATAAGTAAACCC
>NZ_JAMZMM010000115.1 GCF_024178385.1 Limnofasciculus baicalensis BBK-W-15
GTTGGAACCTATTATTAAAGATTTTTTACCTAATTTATGTTTAGTTGATACTACCTGTGTTTCCGAAAAGGCTAATCCAAAACGCCATGTTCTCAGCGCGATTAATCGAGGTAGTTATTATATACGTTTATTTGATAAGTATGGACGTTTAATTGCATTTGCAGGTACTTATCCGGTAGGAATATCCCCAAGTTTGAATAAGGAATATCGACAAATTATATCTGATAGTGACGGTAACCTTTATCACCAAGTTTCTGTATCTCTCCATACCCTAGATCGCCAAGATTGGGGATATTTTCAAGTAGGAAGATCTTTTAAAGATTTTGAAGATTATCTCAAAACAGTCAGATTGGTACTGACATTGGGTATGCCAATTTCATTGATCTTAGTTGGTAGTGCTAGTTGGTGTTTGGCAGGGTTAGCCATGAAACCTATTTACCAATCTTACAAACAAATTCAACAGTTTACAGCCGATGCCGCCCACGAATTGCGCACTCCTTTAGCCGCCACACAAGCAACTATAGAATCAGCTTTATTAATACCTCATTTGGCGGAAAAAGATGCGCGGGATATCTTAGAAACTATCGAACGTCAAAACAGACGTTTAACTAAGTTAGTTGCTGATTTGTTACTTTTGACTCGCATTGATCGCCAAACGGTACAAATTCCCCATCAGAAGTGCTGTTTGAACGATATAGTTAGCGACTTAGTAGAGGAATTTACTCCATTAGGAATCGCTTCCCAATTAACTATCATATCTGACGTTCGTGTCCAAAATCAATTGGAAGTTTTTGGCGATTCAGATCAACTTTATCGCCTAGTTTCTAATTTAATTATTAATGCTATTCAATATACTCCAGCAGAGGGGAAAGTAACGGTTATTTTAGATAGTAGCGATCGCAATGCTATAATTCAGGTTCAAGATACAGGTATTGGTATCGATCTAACAGAACATTCCCGCATATTCGATCGCTTCTATCGCGTGAATAGCGATCGCTCTCGCCGCACCGGAGGCTCTGGATTGGGATTAGCAATTGCTAAAGCTATTGCCCAAACACATCAAGGTACCATTCACATTCAAAGTCAAGTAGGTGTTGGTAGTACTTTGACGATTAAAATGCTAAAAATTGTAACCCACAGTTAAAAATCCCCTAACATCCATTCTGACGCGCGATCGCCCAAATCAATTTGAATACTGACTGCTCTACCAGTACGAGGGCGATCGCGACTATGCTCAATATAATCTTGCACCTGAGTCACCGCACCCCACCCATGTAAATAATTAGCTACAGTATCGAGATGCTCCAGATACTCAGCTTCAGACAGTGGGAAAGACACCTGCTCCAAGTATTTCCACATCACCTGAACAAAAAGCTTACCCTGAATCCGTCGGATCTGAATATCGTAAGAGCGTCCCCACTTGTCCATCAGCAGTTGGCGCAAATCATTTCCTGTCATCGGCATTCTACTCCCTACTCCCTACTCCCCACTCCCTACTCCCCACCTCCCGATATGGCATCCGCTGTTCCACTCCCCACCTCCCTGTTTTAATTGACATTTCGTTACAAAAGCACCATTTCATTAATTTATGATAAGGGGTACGAAAAATGTAATAATACTCCTATCTCAAGCTGTAAATCCTTCTATTGCAAGGATTTGGGCAACCATGCTCCTGTTTGAATTCCCCTGCCTCCCAAGAGCATAGGTTAAGAAAACTCTGGGAATATTACCAGAGTTGTTAAAAAAAATATACCCTCAGGCGTTCAGTTATGGCTCAAGTTTCTGGCTCCGCAGATGTGCCCGATATGGGGCGTCGTCAATTTATGAACCTCTTGGCGTTTGGTACCGTGACAGGTACATTCGTAGGAGCGCTCTATCCAATTGTCAAGTATTTTATTCCACCAGCAAGTGGTGGCGTAGGCGGTGGTGTCATTGCCAAAGACGCATTGGGCAATGACATTGTAGTCAGCGCATTCGTAGCCAGTCACAATGCAGGCGATCGCACTCTAGCACAAGGCTTAAAAGGCGACCCCACTTACGTCATTGTCACTGAAGATAAAACCCTTACGGAATACGGTATCAACTCCGTCTGCACCCATTTAGGATGCGTGGTTCCTTGGAATGCTAGTGAAAACAAGTTCATGTGTCCCTGTCACGGTTCTCAGTATAACAATGAGGGCAAGGTAGTACACGGACCAGCACCTTTATCCTTGGCATTGGTTCACGCCACTGTCACAGAAGATGACAAGCTTGCCTTTAGCCAGTGGACAGAAACAGACTTCCGCACTGGCGAAGCACCCTGGTGGACTTAGGGTTGTTAGTTTTTTGTTGTTAGTTTTTTGTTGTTAGTTTTTTGTTGTTAGTTTTTTGTTGTTAGTTGTAAAACAGGCAGAGCGACTGTCAAAGTTATTGGTTGTTTAACAAATAACCAATAACAAACAACCAATAACAAACAACCAATAACCAATGACCAATAACAAACAACCAATAACAAACAACCAATAACCAATGACCAATGACCAACTTTCAAGTTTTTTCCTTATAACGATGAGAACACCCTTTTTATCGGTGATGTACAAAAGCAGCAAGCGACTGATTACCAAAACTATCTTGCTGGTTTTGGCAATCTTTGGATTCTTATGCGCCAGCGATTTAGCACTTCCCCAATCAGCAGCAGCTTATCCTTTTTGGGCGCAAGCAACTGCCCCAGAAACCCCCCGAGAAGCTACTGGTAGAATTGTTTGTGCTAACTGTCACTTGGCTTCTAAACCAACGGAAGTAGAAGTACCCCAATCAGTCTTGCCGGATACAGTATTTAAGGCAGTAGTGAAAATTCCCTACGACTTGAGTAGCCAGCAAGTTTTGGGTGATGGCTCTAAAGGCGGATTGAATGTGGGTGCAGTTTTAATGCTACCCGAAGGCTTCAAGATTGCTCCACCGGATCGTATTCCAGAGGAAATGCAAGAAGAAGTTAGCGGACTTTATACCCAAAACTACCGCCCAGATTGGGAAAATGTGGTAATTGTTGGTCCTCTACCTGGGGAACAATACCAAGAAATCGTTTTCCCTGTATTATCTCCCAATCCAAACACTCAGAAAGGAATCTATTTCGGTAAGTACCCAATTCATGTCGGTGCTAACCGTGGAAGAGGACAAGTTTACCCCACAGGTGATCCTACCAATAACAACGCTACTAATGCGTCTAAATCTGGTACAATTACCGAAATTAATGCGCTGGAATACGGTGGTTATGAAGTCACTATTCAGACAGCAGATGGTGAGACAGTTGTCAATACAATCCCTGCTGGACCAGAGTTAATTGTTTCTGCCGGACAAGAAATCGCTGCTGGCGCACCTTTGACCAATAATCCTAATGTGGGTGGATTCGGTCAGAAAGATGTGGAAATTGTCTTACAAGATCCTAATCGGATTAAGTGGTTGATGGTATTCATTGGCGCGATTATGCTATCTCAAGCCATGCTAGTCATTAAGAAGAAGCAAATTGAGAAAGTGCAAGCGGCTGAAATGAATTTCTAAGTTAGTCGAGGGGTATCTCGTCCTTCCTACGTTGCTATATAGCGGTTTTCAGTTGGATGAAGTACACCTCAGAAACCCGGTTTCTTCAAGAAACCGGGTTTCTTTGTCCTTTCTCTGGACTTCACCTGAAAATTGCTATAACTTGACCTGAGTTCGGAGTAGCCTGCACTTCGCGCATACTCCGTTGGCGTAGCCTGCGCTTCGCGCATACTCCGAACTCAGGTAACTTGGCAAAGATTTACCCGATCGCGGGCTTTGTGTATTTTTGTTAAGGTTATTTATAATAATTTTAGGTTTATAATATTTATATAGTATTTATAAAAATCCGAGTCAGCGGCAATACTAAATACCCAGGCACTTTCAGTTATCCAACTCTTTAGCAAAGGGAGTTGGACAGCTAAAGGTATCGATCCCGGGAAATAGTGCCACTTGCCCAAGTTGATGGGAATGGTAAATCTAACAACCCCAGAAGTAAAAAAGGAGATTGAAATGAGTAAGGATAATAAAACACCAGTGTCTGTAATCGCAGTTGAGGAAAAAGCACCAGAAATATCTGGACAGGGGATTGCTCTAATTGAGCCATCAATTCCTCTCCCTGGAAATCGCCCAATTGCCGTGAGTACACTTAATATTAGCGATCGAGTATCTATGGCTGGAATCCGTCCCGTTGACTCCAGTCATTTTGAGATGATTGGTACCATCTCAGCCATGGGAGAACGGCCGATTGGTGCTAGCAATATGAAAGTATGGGAGATGATGGCGGTATCCGGAAATCGTCCGATTTCTACTAGTACAATCAAGATTTCCGAAGTAACAATGATTATGGGGAATCGCCCAATTGCTTCAAATTTTATTGATGATGAAGCATATTTAATGGGTTTTCTTGATTAAGAGCTGAGAGTAGAGCAGGCGGGACACCTGCGGCTGACAGGCGGGACGCCTGTCCTACATTCTATTATGAGCCGCAACTTGGTGTCAGATTCAACTATGACAACGGGCGATATACCCGATAGTTAATTTGAGGGAAGATATTATCAATTTCCTCAACTTTTTCTAGCCAACCACTGTCAACTTTACCGATTTTGATATCATCGTAAAGCTTATTAAAGCGCATCAGGTGCGATCGCGTTCGTCGGATTGCATAGGGAACCATTGTTCCTGTCCGCATAATAAACGCCCAATCAGAGGATTGTGCTAAGAGTAATTCTCGTGCGGCTTGATTTAAAGCTTTCCACTCCAACTCATCGGCGGGTTCCCGTTTGCCCAACTCAATCATCCTTTCTGCGGCTTTGTGGAGGTGAGGATAAATCCAAGTATTAGTTTCGTTAAGCCAATATTCATGGAATCCCTTATAACCCCAACTAGATTGGGAAGGACGACAAACTTGCTGAGTCTGATTATTGCGTAAATAATCAGCCAAATGAGTCATCTCATAAGTACTCTGATCGTGCCAGGACTTACGGAAGAGGTAATCTATAAACCAGGGACCTTCATACCACCAGTGACCGAATAATTCCGCATCATAAGGCGAAACAATAATCGGGGGACGCTGCATGATAGCAGCTAAATTACTAGCCTGCTGTTCCCGGTTAAACATGAAGTTCCCCGCATGTTCAGCCGCCTTTTCCCGTGCCCAATAGGGATCGTATAAAGCTTTATCCGATAATCCTAAACCACGACCTGTAATTTTGTGATATTTAATCCCAGTATTTTTGCGCTGCCCGTTGGGCATGATATAGGGTTTTATGTATTCGTATTCAGCTTCCCACCCTAAATCCTTGTAAAATTCCCGATATTCGGCTGCGCCGGGATAACCGACTTCTGAAGACCAAACTTGCTGAGAGGATTCTTGATCTCGACCAAATGCGGCTACTCCTGTTTCAGTATAAATGGGAGCATAAGTACCAAAACGGGGACGGGGACGAGCATATAAAATCCCGTGTCCATCAGTAAGGAAATAGCGCAACCCCGCATCCGCTAACATTCTTTCTACGCCTTCATAGTAGGCGCATTCCGGCAACCAAATACCTTTTGGGGGTTGTCCGAAGTTTTGTTCGTAATGTTCGCAAGCAACCTGAATTTGCGCCCAAACCGCCTCCGGATACATCTTCATCAGGGGGAAGTACCCGTGAGTAGCACCGCAGGTGATGATTTCCAGGTTATTGCTATCCAGGAATTGCTTAAACGCCGTTATCAGATCTGCATTATAGCGTTCCCAGGTTTTGCGAATCTCGCCGAACTCTTTAATGTAATGTTCGGCGAGGTAGCGGAGATGACCGTTATTTTGGTTATGTTCGGCTTCTTTCTGTACTAGTTCTTCAAGTAACGCCAGATGTTTGTCGTAACGTTCTTGCAATAGGGGATCTCGGAGCATCGACACCAAAGGGGGTGTCATGCTCATGGTTATTTTGAAGTCAATCCCATCCCGCTTTAACCCTTCAAAGACATGAAGGAGGGGGATATATGTTTCGGTGATGGCTTCAAAGAGCCATTCCTCTTCCAGAACATAGTCACTTTCCGGATGTCGGACGAAAGGTAGATGGGCGTGAAGGACGAGGGCAACGTAGCCAGTAGCCATGGTGAATTTGTAGTCGTGAGTGGATTAGTAACTATAATTGAGGCTAGCTAGGGAAATTTTACAGTATTTTAAGATTTTAGACTGGAAAGGGTAGAAGCGGGTTATTAAGAGTTAGATTGTCCTGAGAATCTAAATTATTAAAACAGCCCCTCGCACCATAATATGTCAAGCCTAACGTTCCCTCAAGCCTTTTATGTCCAGTGCTAACACCAAATTTCATGCACGCCGCTATTGAAAAGTTAACGGATTCGGAAGCCTCCCTACAGCTACTCCTGTTTATCGATGAGCGCCCGAGTTCCCGCAAGCATATCCATCGCATCCGCAGTTATCTAGAAACCTTGAGGGCAGACTACCCCTTTGAACTCATGGTTGTCAGTGTTGGGGAACATCCTTATCTTGCTGAACATTTCCGGCTGGTTGCTACCCCAGCACTGATTAAGATTCATCCCCTACCCCGACAAACCCTTGCCGGGAGTAGTTTGATTGCCCAGCTCAAAAGTTGTTGGATTCGTTGGCAACGGGCAGCAGAGGAATACCAAGCACAGCAGCCTAAAGAGATAGAGGTATCGGAACGCTCATCGACTGCTAGTTCGGACTTAATATTACCAGCAACCAGGGGTTCCCTTGCATCTTCGATTGAATTAATTCAACTTACTGACGAGATTTTTCGCCTCAAACAAGAAAAAGCGGAACTACTCGAGCAACTGCAATTTAAAGATCAAGTTATGTCTATGTTGGCTCATGACTTGCGCAGTCCCTTAACTGCTGCTTCAATTGCCGTGGATACGCTGGAATTGGAGCAAAAGCACAAAAATAGTCACGTTTCTGAGTTGACACCAGCCCTGAAAGCGCGGTTATTTGAACAAGCACGGAATCAGTTCCGCGCTATGGATAAGCTAATTTACGATATCCTGCAATCGACTAAGGGGAGTACTGTTGATTTTAAGCTCCACCCCCGCAAACTTGCCTTGGCACCGCTTTTTCAGGATATTTTAGTTCAGATTAGGGAGCAGTTTCAGGTCAAATCTCAGGAATTGGAAACAGATATTCCCCAAAACTTACCTTTTGTTTATGCCGATAGTGAGTTGGTGCGGCAGGTGATTCTTAATCTGCTAGATAATGCGATGAAATATACGCCTGAAGGAGGAAAAATTCAGGTTTCTATTCTCCACCGCACCGCTCAGAAAATTCAGGTGAGTATCTGCGATAATGGTCCGGGTATTCCAGAAGAAAACCGCGATCGCATTTTTGAAGATCGTTTTCGTCTAGAGCGAGATGAAGCGAAAGAGGGATATGGTGTGGGTTTATCTTTATGCCAAAAAATTATTCGCGCTCATTATGGTCGTATTTGGGTTGATTCGGCAACTAAGGGGGGTGGCTGTTTTCATTTTACTCTGCCAATTTATCGGTAATATCGAATCCGTTTACATATGCTATCTGTAGGGTGCGTTATGTAACGCACCCTACTATATATGGAGTTTAGTGACAGATTTTGCGTAAGTCGTGCTAGCCTAAAATCGATCGAAAACCATGACACATCCTCCAGCAATTACCAAGGCTAAGGCTGCGGGAATTAGAGGAACCCAACCTCCTTGTAAGAAAAGAATCCAGCAGCTTCCATATAAAACAATAGTAACAATGCCTCCTCTAATTAAAAGACCTAGTAGTGAACGATAGCGACTGAATACTATTCCTCCTACTAAACACCAACCACAAATCCAGATAGTTTCACCAGACTTTGGCCACCACCAAAGTAAGGGGCGATTATCTAAAACAGCACTGAGAATTTGACTAATCATGTGCGCCTGAATTTCTACCCCAGTCGTTGTCTGAATTGACTCCCTAACTCTACTATCAGGTATTCGCCAATTATTGTCGTTAAAACTGGGTGCAGTTGTGCCAATTAGGACAATACGATTATTCACCAAATTGGGATTAAATTTACCATTCAGAAAATCTGTCATGCTAATGGTATGAGAAACCTGACGATTGGCACGATAATTGAGTAATATTTGGTGACCGCTTGAGTCGATATTATGATAGCTAGCTGTATTTTTTCCTAAAGTTTTAAATATAATTGAACCTAGCTGAAGGTAACCGTCTGAAGTGAGCTTAGGTTCAATTTTTTTTTGTGCTAAATAATAGGTAAGTATCTGCCAACTAAAAGAGTATTGGTTTTGACAAGGAGAGGCTGAACCTACAGCTAAAATATGACGACGGATAACTTCATCTGGATCGAGGATAACATTATTAAAACCCTGGCGTTCGCCTGGAACTTCCGGGGGTGGAATAACGCCAGGATCTCCGTAATTACAGATAGAAAAAAAGCGCTCATTCTTTGCCATGCGAGTGGCTAAATCTCGATAAGCTGGATTGACTGGACGATCTCGATAAATATCTAAACCTACTGCTATTGGTTGATAGGATTCTAATTTAGCTAATAGTTGATCCAGGGAACGATCTGATAAGGAAGCACCTACTCTTTCTTGAGGAGGTTGAGCTTGGACATCTTTTTCTGTAATAGTAATAATTAAAAATCTTTCATCTAATTCTTCATTTGGTCGTAATTGCATTAATTGATCGAATGTTTTAAGTTCCCAAACCTGCAAAAAGCCAAGGGAGCGCATCCCTATAACTAAGCTGCTTGCGATCGCACTGGCTGCTAATACTGATAAGCAACTGCGCCACTTACGGATAAACGATCTTACTGGCAATTCCCGCTCTTGGGGTGGAGGAATTTCATAAACTGGTACGGGTTCTGGAATATTTTTTAAAGAGCGCAATCCGCCGTATCTAGCATCAATTTTAATGGTATTTTTCACGACATCATAGACAGTTTGAGACAGACAAATCCCCCCTGCTATTGCTTGTGTTTGGAGTCGCGCTGCCATATTTACGCCATTGCCCATGACATCATTGCCATTGAAAAATACTTCTCCGAGATGAATGCCAATCCGATGGCGCAAAATGTCACTTTCTGGTAGATTTGTGGCGGCAGTAGCGATAGCTTTTTGCATTGCTATGGAGGAGGATACGGCTTTCTCCACACTAGCAAAGTACATCAACAACCCATCACCTAATGATTTAAGAATTTGTCCTTCAAATTCCTGGCAGATTTGGTTCATCAGTTGAAAGTCTCGGTGGACTAATTCCAGAGTATGCTGTTCATCTGTTACCATCTTTTTGGTAAAAGATTCTACGTCTGTAAAGACGATAGCGGCTAAAACTCTATCTTCTCGAAAATGTGGAAGTGGTGTTGTATTTTTAGTGGATATATCCCGAACATTATTGTCTATATAATCTATATTATTGTCAATAGTTACATGAGGGTTGTAATTAGTTATAGAAATGGAGTTTAAACTAGTCAGATTGCTCTCGATCCAATCCAAATTAAAAACTAATTCATATATGGGGTTAGAAACAACTAAATAGCCCTCTTGTTTCTTGACTAACCCCGATAACCGTAATTCTATATGTTCGGGAGAGTTGGTCGCAATAATCCTTCCCCCTTCGCAAATTTCCTTATATAATAAGAGTAATTGTTTGGTAGAGCGGGAATTCCGTAAAATGCGATCGCGAATAGTTCTAATATGTTCCGGCTCATCGTGACTTTCCCAATTTTCAATAATCTGATTTTGGACAAGCTCTTCTACCCATCTAGCCTCTTCAGCATCGTAAATAATCGAGATATTATTCCTTTCCTGACTAGAATAATTAGCAATAATTCTACATAATTTCTGCGTCAGGAATGGTTGTCCTCCTGTCCAATTCAGCACTTCTATTAATACTGATTGAGGATTACTAACTATTCCCGTAAATCCCTCAGCTAAAGCCGCACTTTCCTGGATTTGAAAACCCCTCAATTCAATTGCTTTACCAATATTAAAAGGCGTAGAATTTTTATCTTGAATCAAGTCTGATGGTGTTGCTACTCCCAACAAAGCGAAAGTCAATCGTCTGTAGTCAAGTTTAGTACCTCGTTTATCATAGCAGTTACGAATTAGGGCAAAAAAATCATCTGTGGGAAAACTTAAACCGAGAACACTATCAATTTCATCAATAAAAATAACTAAGTTTTGCGGTATTTGTTCCAGTAATACTGTTTCAATAAACTCACCCAACCGCTGCACAGGGGAAAGATCTTCTCTCTCTCGCAACCAACTGCGCCGATTTACCTGCAAATCAAAACCACTAATTAACTCTTGAATAATCCCGCCATACCATTGTTGTGCGGTAATTTGTTGGCTACCAATGCCATTTAGTTCAATTTCGGCACAGGTGATACCTTGTTTTTGCAGATTGCACATCGTCTGTATCCGGAGAGAAGATTTACCCATTTGTCGGGAATTAAGTACATAGCAATACTCTCCGTTTAATAAGGCGTTAAAAAGATCTGAGTCTGCTTGTCGCACCACGTAGGTAGGAGAATCAGATGGTAAACTTCCACCAATTTGATAGCGATAATTTGAGTTAGGTTTAGTATTCATTAGATCTAGTCTATTTATTTAAGAATACAGTTTTTTTAACGCAAAGGAACGCAAAGGTAAGCGCATAGACGCGCAGCGGCTTCTCGTAGAGTCGGTTCGCAAAGAAGAGAATCGCTAGATCTTATACTCCCCACTCCCCACTCCAGATATTTTTCTATGGGAAAAGGAATAAGTGTTCGCGAAAATACTGACGATATAAATTACATCTTGGTTGTACTTGATTCCCGGAAAGTTTGATTAATCCCATACTTTGCAATTGATAAGCCTCCATCGGTTCTAGTTGCACCGCTTCTATGGAATTTACCACATTTTTGAAAGCTGTAGCTAGTTGTGGATGCGATCGCAAATGTAACCAATTCTCTCGCAAATGGCTAGCATAAATACCAGCTTCTGTGGGCGCATCTGCTAAGAATTCCTCTAGTTTAGTATCTGGATGACTTTTCAGGTGAGAGAAAGCTAGATCTAATAGGTAGGGGTGTCCCCCCACCAGGTTCATTAGTGGTTCAAGGAAATTCATGTCTGATTCTAGTTTATGCTGTTTGGCAAATTCTTTCACCTGAAGAGAGGTAAATTCTGATAATTCAATCGGTAAACCTACGTTAAAGGGAGATTGATTAATATTTAGTCTGATATAAACATCGGTTGAATGAACGATAACTAAACGCAATTTTTTCCAACGTTGGCGACTCCTTGCTTTTTCATACCAGGAACGTAACAATCCAAAAAAGTCTTCGTAAATTTCTGGATGGGGAAATAGTAAATCCACATCATCTAAACACAGAGCTAAGGGACTATCTTCTGATGGGAGGAGATAGTCTTCAAAATAGGTGGTGCAGCTTACTTTAGAACCCATATCTTCTTCATCCCAGTATTCTTCTAAGTGATTAGGTAAGCCGAGTTCTTTACTAATATTGATAGATAACCAACGTAAGAATTTATCAAGATCTGTCAAATGGGTTTTGCTATCTGCTAGCTTAAAGCTTAAATTAGCAGTACGATAGCCTTGTTCAGCTAAGAGAGTTAATACTTTCGTGATGAGAAAGGTTTTACCCATCAGGCTGCTAGCTTTAATTCGGACGAGAGAACCGGGTTCTAAAAGAGTTTTATAGCAGGTTGTTTCGAGAGGAGATCGTTCTACATAGCGATCGAAAATTAATGATTCGGTTTGTTGGTGAGAGGTAAAAATTGAATAGTCAGATTCTCCTGTTATTTCTTCTGAAGAAAGACTTGTCTCGAAAGAAGGTTCAGTAACGGTTTTCGTTCGCCAATATTGTTCGATAACATGTTTGAAATTACTTTTTTTCATTTTTTCCCCGAAGACTTCGCTAAGTGTTTTCCATAGCTTGGGTGCTACATCTTGACTAATATAACTTGTCGCATATTGATGTTTGGTGGCAATTTCATCGTATTCTTGCCTCTGCCAAGCTCCTTTCAGTACAATTACCTCAACATCAGTCAAGCTTCGGTTGACTTTCAAGGATAGGGCTTGATTAACAATTCTTACTGCCTCATCTAGGTTAAACTCCATAAAATATCCTGTTCAAGGTTAAGGGATAAATTATTTCACAATAGAAATTAAATAAAGTTACTCCTTCCTTTTAAGATGTCGGTATGGGGAGGAGTTGTGTAAGGGACAATAGATTAAGTAAGTAGAGGTAAATGATTAAAAGTATGTAGTAGGCACTGCCATCGCCTACTACGAGCTAATTCTTATACTTTACTTTACGGATCTTGATTTGCGATCGGATACCCACCGATCGACAATTATTTGCTATAATAGCCCCAGCTACCACTATCTTAATCTGAATTTTTCTAAATTATCCTAAATTTTCCTAAATTATCTGAATTGACCTGAGTTCTGACCGTCCTTACTTTTCCTCAAATATGGCATTAAGCCTTAAAATATGCTAGTAATTCAGATGAATAGGGAGTGGGGAGTGGGGAGTGGGGAGTAGTCAACAAACAACCAACAACAAACAACCAACAACTAACAACCAATAACAAAATCATGACTCCAACCAAACCAATAATTAACGCTATTTTAATCATTGCTAGTCTCATCAGCTTACCGCTGCCTTCATTAGCAGAGTTGGATAAGCCAAATAATGCCAATTCCGATCCAATAGGAATTCGCTTTGTGCTAGCAAATCCACCATTACCAGACAACGGTACTCCTCAGACAAATCGTGGCACAGGTACTCGTGGAGACTGTATCTATAAAGCCGAAAGTCCACCTCTCACTCATTTAGCAGGTGAGAAAAACTTTGAGTTAACTGTCAGCGAACATCCAACTTTCTGGGTTTATGTACCCTATACCTCAGCGGAAGTGCCTTCAGGAGAATTTTCTTTGCAGGATGGGGACGAAGATGTTTACCGCACTCGCTTCCAACTGCCAGCTAAAGCAGGAGTTGTTGGTATCAGTCTACCCTCAACTAATAAATCTTTGGAGGTAGGAAAAACCTATCGCTGGTACTTTGAAATTAATTGTCCTTCCTCAGACTCAACCAATCAGAAAACTCCAGACTCTGTGACTGGAATTGTCAAAAGAGTGTCACCCTCTATTCAGCTTGCAGAGGAGTTGAAAACTGCAAAAACTCCCCTAGAAAGGATTGCCGCTTATACTAAACATAGTATTTGGTATGAGACGCTGACTGAATTAGCTCAACTGCGCTTAAAAGAACCAGAAAATCCTACCATTAATAAGCTGTGGGTTGATTTATTAACCGATGAAAATATCGGTTTAAATAGTATTGCTCCACAGCCTATTGCTGGCAGCGTTACAACCAATTCCCCACCAAAATAAATGGTGCCCAATAATAAGGACGATTGTAATCAGTATTCGGATACTCTGACATAAAAGCGATTTGGGTGTTTCGGATTGCTTCGGCTTTACTAATTTCAGGATTACTAAGTTGTTGGTAAAACCGAAGCATAAATGCTGCTGTGGAGGCATCATTGACTTGCCACAAGGTTGCTAGAGTACTATGGGCACCCGCACGGATGGCAATTCCTGCTAATCCTAAAGCGGCTCTTTTATCCCCAGCCGCTGTCTCACAGGCACTCAGGACTAACAATTCAATCGCAGTTGCTTTGGTGGGATTGTTAATTCTTAGTAAACTATCTAAATCTTTAACTGTAATCCGTTTATTCCAATCCAAAATAAAGGTTTCTTGTGGATTGGAACTAAACTTACCATGAGTGGCGATATGGACGATATTAAAGGGAGCAGAATTAATCTGAGTTTGAATATTTTCTTCAAGAAAGTTCTGATTCTGAAGTGTCTCAGAGTTAATTAGTTCTCCTCCTATTTCCTTCAATTCATCTTCTACGTTATCTAAAGATGTAAACTTTTCTTTCTGAAAACTAGGAGCATTAGTTGCGCCCGCGATTAAGACTTTAATATTTTCAGCTACCAGAGGTTTGGGTTCGAGTAATTGTAAACCAGGAGTCATTGCTATAGCATACTTTTCTACCAAGTATTTTTCCCCATCATAGAGGGTAGCAGGTGGAATATTCCGCAATGAACCATCTAGGACAAATACTAAGGTTTTTACTCGATTACCCTCTGAATTACTCACATTTTTTAGCTCATTTTCAAAGGGTTTAATCAACCAATCATAGATTTTTTTTGAAGCCTTTTTCACCTGACTGATGCTGGAGCTGCGTTTGGTTAAAGCAATTCGCAATTCTTGTACTGCTTCGTCTACTTGAGCTTCTGATACACCGTTATTTCCATAGTGGTGTAGGTTATCTTCTCCAGGTAATTTGAGGATTACTTCCAAGCGATTTTCTAGGATAATCGGATAAAAAATTCCCGCTTGTTTATCCACATTATCAATATTCACTGCCTCTGGTGTGGCACAAGCATCCCGAAAGAAGTTATCAAGCTCGGCTAATTGCAATGCTTCCATAACATTCCTCGCTTGAATCAGATTTTCTTTAGGAGGAGTTGGGGAACGTAAAAGCAAATCAACTAATTGTCGATAAATTGGTTCCACACTTTCTCGGAAGGAAAACTGAATTTCGGGATTCAGAGAAACGATATCGCTCCGTAAACTCTTGAGGGTATTAAATGCGGCGGTATAATATGCGATTGCATCTGGATTTGCTTCTTTATTTTGGCTTATCGTCTCAGCTTCATCTTGCAGCAAACGCCCCAACTGCCACTGCCATTGATAAGCGATATCTGATGCGTTGATTTGTTGGGCAACTAACAAGGCTTTTTCGGTAACATTTTTGCCATTTTTCCAGTCTTCAGTATTTTCATAAAACTTACCCAATGTGCCTAGACTGTAAGATTTTGCTCTTTCATCTTTTAAGCTTTCAGCTTGTTTAATTGCCGTTTCTAGAATTTGAGGAATATTGTTTGTTGTTGGTTGTTTGTTATTGGTTATTTGTTGTTTGTTATTGGTTATTTGTTGTTTGCCAATTACTAATGACGAATTACCTTTTGCCAAGGGAGTATCTCCATCTGGCAAATTTCCCACAGACTGGAAGTCTGGGGCTACACAAACAAAGCCTGCCTCCGCAGGCTGAATTGAGTCCGCGAAGGCGGACTTCGTTTGTGTAGCCGCGATTTCCAATCGCCAGGTATTTTCGCAAAAATCGGCTCCACTCCTGACTAATGATGAATCACCACTCATTAATGACATTTTCATCAAGCTTTCTGCTAAGTTTACATGAGCATAGACAGATGCTCGACTCACTGGTAATGTGGCAACTTCTGCGATTATTTGAGGTACTATTGTTTTGGCATTGGACAATTGTTCTATCTCAATTAATAGACTTAACTGATTAAGTTGAGCCTGTATTTTTGTTAGTGGAGAAGTTGCAATTTTAGCTGATTCTTGATACTGCTTTATTGCATCTTGATTATATTTTTTTGCGGCGGTTTTATCCTTGAAAACCTCGGAACGTCTGGCTAGAGTTCGCTCTGTGTTAGCTAAACTAAGTAATACTTGACTTTCCTGTTGAGGCGATTTTAATTCTTGTGTAACTGCTAAACTTTGGGTTAAAATTTTGTGGGATTTGTCTAAATCTCCTTTCTGTCGGAGAACATTACCGAGATTCTGTAAACCTTTTGCTTTTAGGGGAGAGTCATTCAGATGCAAAAGTTCTTCTTCTACCTGTGCTAAAAGTTGTTCAGTACGTCGATATAATCCCAATGCTTGCATTGCTTCAGCTTGATTGATATGACTACCTAGTATGCCAACTTTATCTTCTACTTTTTTATAAAAGGTTTCAGCAGCTTGCCAAGTTTTTAAAGCAGCTTCTGCATTTCCTGTCGCTAATTGTAAATTTCCTTGAGCATTCAATACTTGGGCATGGACGATATCGCTACCATTTGGTACTGTTTCTATTAAGGATAGACTGGCGTTAATTGCCTCTTCTGCTTTGTCCCATTGTCCCAATTTCTGATAGGATAAAGACAATAGACTCAGAACTTGTGCTTGTTTGAGGACATCTCCAGATGCTTCGTAATTCTGTTGGGCTTGTTGTAGGATTTGTACGGCTTCTGAAAATTGTCCAGCATCATAGTGATTTTTGCCTGATTGTACTAAGGCGATGGGTGAGTTTTCAGGTGGAATAGGTAGTGCTGCTCTAACTTGTGGTAGTGTGTGGATGCTGAGACTTAAAATTAGTCCTAAGATAACTAAGATAATTCTTCGCCTCAAGGGGTAATGTGAGAATCGCGATGGCAATATGTGTTTCATCATTTATACCAATTTGACCTAAAAATACGACCTATTTAGAAATTATCGCGCCTGACAATTAACTGAACTTAACCAACTCCCATGGGGTGTCACCGCCGTCGGTGCAGCAGTAAAAATCACATTCCCATTAGCATCTTTATACCAGCCTTGAGCTTCGACAATCACCTTTGGTTTATTATCTCTTGTTGTTT
>NZ_JAMZMM010000562.1 GCF_024178385.1 Limnofasciculus baicalensis BBK-W-15
GTTTCAATAACGCTGCTTTAGCTCGAAAATAGGATTGATTGCCATCACGTCCCGCAACTTGATATAAATCGCTTCATGACAAACCCAACGACTGCTTCATTTCCAGAAACCTCCAGCCAGATTGTCGAGTTGCTCAGTCAACTTCGAGGCAGTGCTGAAAAAAAACAACTTCAAATCATTTCAGAACAGGTTAATACAAGTCCTGTAGGTTTAGAAGTGTTAATGGAATTTCTCAAAGAAGAACCCTTAAGCCCTCCCAGCCTCAGTGCAGGTTTAGCCTATCAAACCCTTTATCAGGCGAATATACCCACCACTCAAGAATTTCTGCAAACCCATTTCCCCGCTGGCATTGTGCCCCTGCGCTCTGAGATGGGGATTGACTATGCCGAGCTGCAACAAAAACTTGCCCAGCAAGACTTTCTCGTAGCCGACACCTTGACTCTGGAAAAACTGTGCCAGTTAGGTGGATCAACTGCGCTGGGGCGAAAATGGCTGTACTTCTCTGAAGTAGAAAAGTTCCCCATTACTGACTTACAAACTATTAATACCCTGTGGTTAGTTCACTCGCTCGGCAAATTCGGATTTTCTGTGCAACGGGAAATCTGGCTCTCTTTAGGTAAAAACTGGGACAAATTCTGGCCTAAAATTGGCTGGAAGACTGGAAGCAACTGGACTCGATATCCCAATGAGTTCATCTGGGATCTGAGTGCCCCTAAAGGTCATCTGCCCCTTTCTAATCAATTGCGAGGGGTGCGGGTGTTTTCGTCTTTACTCTCCCACCCAGCTTGGTCCGTGAAGGCGGAGTAAGCTGTAAGTTGACTCCTGGTGATGGACAAAGGGGAATAGGGAACTCTTAACAGGGAACATCAGGTATACAAGTTAAATGCGCGTTAGCTTAGGAAGTGAATTTGTTGTCTGTTGTCAGTTTTCATTGGTCTGTTGTTTTTCAAATAACCAATGACCAATAACCAATAATAATCTCACTTGATAAGTTGATTATTCCTGGTGATGTGGGCATTCTATGTGTAACAGGTGGAAAGACTTGGGTAACACTTAAGTAAGCAGAAAATCGCTTTACTTGGATATTAACATTAAGGGCAGCAGTAAATGTTGGGAGCGGAGATTGTTATGAAAGAGCCGGAAAATAGACTATTTTGTCGTCTTGATGGCTTAACACCAGAAGTACGAGAACAAAAACGGTTCGGATTGCTTCGGCAGCTTGATTTAATCGAGGCTGACAAGGTTGCCGTTTTTGATGAAGCCACTCAAACTGCTGCCCAATTTTTGGATGTTCCTATCTCCATCCTCAGTATCATGATGCCAGATTGCCAGCTCATCAAATCAGCCGTCGGTTTATCAACCCTTGGGCTGATGAATGAGCTGGCTGAGTCTCGTCAGATACCGCGCCAGGAAAGCTTTTGTAGCTATGTGGTGGATAGCCATCAGGTTTTAGCCATTCCCGATACAGCGACTCATCCCATATTTGCTAGAAGTTTGCTGGTTGGTTACTATGGCATCAGATCTTATTTGGGTGTGCCCCTCTTGACAAAAGATGGAGATTGTCTGGGTGCGCTGGCGGTGATGGATGTTGTTTCTCGCTCTTTTACTGCTAGTGAGATTAAGTTTCTGGAAATGACGGCTCGTTGGAGTTTTAGTGAATTCGATCGCAACCGTCTGGTGAAACAACAGTCTAGAATCGGTGGTAATCAGTGGACTAAATCTCTAGAAGTTAGTATGTCTGAACCGGAGGGCGATACAACTCAAAATGGCTCTGAGCATATCCAGACACAATTATCATCACTAAATTCCATTAAAGTTAAATTAGTCGCTCAATTAACACAGGATTTGCGAACACCTCTCACCTCAATTATGGGGATGGCGAGCGTAATTAATCGCAAGATTTATGGCCCTTTAACCAGTAAACAGAAAGAATATATAGAAATTATCCATGAGAGTGGGCAGCATCTGGTATCCATGATTGAGGAAATTGTATCTCTCGGTATTGGCGATGCTACTACCAAAAAACTTAGCCTGACTCCTGTTGATATTGAAATGATCTCTCAACAGGTAATTAATAGTTTGTCAGGGTTAGCAAAACAGCATCAAAAACAGATCCGTTTATCGATGGAACCGGGGAATAGAATCTGGTTTATGGACAAAGATAAGGTGCGACAAATGGTGTACTATTTAGTATTTAGCATGATTTATTCTGCTGTTGCTGGGAGTGAGATTCGCGTCCACATCTCTCGCAAACGCGATCAGCTATCTAAGCGCTCTGGGGATGGCAATTCTAGATTAACGGATTTTCTGCAAATTGCTGTTTGGATTTCTCACCCCTGGTTGGGAGAGGGTTTACCTCAATTGTACAGAGATATCACTGAGTTACCTGTGCCATTGTCTCTGATGATTCCCCCTACTCCTGACGGGTTAGGATCTTCCCTGGAGTACGGGGAATTCACTTCTAGCGATCGCCTACCCTCTAACGGGATGCTTTCTGATAGCGATGATTCTACCGTTTTTCCTTTGAGTGGGGAACCCAAGGAAAAATCTCAACCTCCTGACTCCCGCGAACATTTGGGGCTATTGCTGAGTTATCATTTGGCTCAACAGCATGGCGGAAAACTTTCGGTGCAAGGTTTGTCGGAGTCAGGCTATCGCTATGCTATTCGTATACCTAAGTTGGAGCTGGCTGACGAAAGGTTGTAAGCTGTTGTTAGTTGTTCGTTGTTAGTTGTTCGTTGTTAGTTGTTGGTTGTTAGTTGTTAGTTGTTTAAATAACCAATAACCAATAACCAATAACCAATAACCAATAACCAATAACCAATAA
>NZ_JAMZMM010000116.1 GCF_024178385.1 Limnofasciculus baicalensis BBK-W-15
CTTCTAGGGCGTATTCTAAAAAAATATGGGCAACAGTTTCGGAGATCTATTTCGGATTAGTACCTTTGGCGAATCCCATGGCGGCGGTGTCGGTGTGACAATCGATGGGTGTCCACCCCGACTGGAGATATCTGAAGCAGAAATCCAGTTTGAACTAGATCGCAGACGACCAGGGCAGAGTAAAATCGTTACACCTCGCAAGGAAGCAGATACCTGCGAAATCTTATCAGGGGTGTTTGAGGGGAAAACCATCGGGACACCAATCGCTATTCTTGTCCGGAATCAGAATACCCGTCCTCAAGATTACGATGAAATGGCGGTAAAATATCGCCCGTCTCATGCCGATGCGACCTACGATGCTAAATATGGGATTCGCAACTGGCAAGGTGGGGGACGCTCTTCAGCAAGAGAGACTATAGGTAGAGTAGCAGGAGGCGCGATCGCAAAGAAAATCCTTGCCCAAGTTGCCAATGTCGAAATTATCGGCTATGTTAAACGAATTCAGGATATAGAAGCTGTTGTAAATCCAAATACAGTTACCCTCGAACAAGTTGAAAGCAATATCGCCCGTTGTCCCGACACCGAATGTGCCGAACGCATGATTGAACGAATTGAGAAAATCAGGAATAGTGGTGATTCCATTGGCGGTGTGGTGGAGTGCGTTGCTCGCAACGTACCCAAAGGATTGGGAGAGCCAGTTTTTGATAAACTGGAAGCAGATATTGCCAAGGCGGTGATGTCTTTACCAGCGAGTAAAGGGTTTGAGATTGGTTCTGGTTTTGCAGGGACACTTCTCACGGGATCTGAGCATAACGATGAATTTTATATTGATGAAACCGGAGAAGTGCGAACCTTCACCAACAATTCCGGTGGAATTCAGGGCGGAATCTCTAATGGAGAGAATATAATAGTCAGAGTAGCCTTTAAACCGACTGCTACTATCCGCAAAGAACAGCGTACTGTTACAAATACAGGAGAGGAAACTATCCTCGCTGCCAAAGGGCGACATGACCCTTGCGTTTTACCCAGAGCTGTCCCTATGGTAGAAGCAATGATTGCCTTAGTATTATGCGATCATCTCCTACGTCACCAGGGGCAGTGCCACACTTTAAAACTCTAAACCACTAATGGAAACTAGTCCTTCCTCTGAGTTTGCTGTTCACTTCTGGGGCGTTAGAGGCAGTATACCCTCCCCAGGAAAAGATACCGTCCGTTATGGCGGAAATACCTCATGTATTGAACTCCGAATTGCTGGCAAAAGCCTGATTTTTGATGGCGGCACAGGTTTGCGGATGCTAGGCAAAAGTTTACAGGATCTGCCACCGATTGATGCCTATTGGTTTTTTACCCACTATCATTGGGATCACATTCAAGGTGTGCCCTTTTTTCATCCACTATTTGTCGATGGAAATAAGTTACAAGTTTACGGGGCAGCACCCAATGGTAGTCCCATGGAACAGCATTTTAAAGAGCATGTTTTGCACCTAAATTCTCCAGTCCCCACTAGAGAAATACGGGCTGATTTAAAGTTCCACGACTTGGTTTGCGGTGAGGGAATGACATTAGGAGATATTACGATTGAAACGGGTCCTTTGAATCATCCGAATGGGGCAATGGGCTATCGGATATCCTGGCAAGGGCATTCAGTAGTTTACTGTACAGACACCGAACATTTTCCCGATCGCCTCGATGAGAATATCATGAATTTGGCTCGCGATGCCGATGTCCTGATTTACGATGCCATGTATACCGATGAACAATATCATGACCCCAAATCACCGAAGGTAGGTTGGGGACATTCGACTTGGCAAGAAGGGGTTAAATTAGCAAAAGCCGCAGGAGTGAGAAATTTAGCAGTTTTCCACCACGAACCTAATCATACTGATGATACTCTCGATCGGATTGGGGTGGAATTGCAAGATACTTTTGAGGGTGGTTTTATGGCGCGGGAAGGGATGATTTTTCAGGTGATTTAGAGGAGGGGAGTAGGGAGTGGGGAATGGGGAGTGGGGAATGACTAAGGATTATCGATTATCCACATTTGGAAGCAAAAACTCGATCGCGGATTCTTCTGCTAAAAAAGTGCTAGAATTAGAGAACCAATCGACCTACTGTTTCCGCTTCACACCTTTCCCTAAACCTAAAGCACCCAAGGTCAACAAGCCTAACACGGAAGCAGGTTCCGGAACAGGTTGAGTCGCTGCCGCTTCAAAGGTGAGTTTATCTAATACCGTGTAGTCGCCGCTGATGGTAATTTTGCGAATCCCACCACTATTTTCCAAGCCTAAGAAATTAGATCCCCAATTGGAGACATTTACACCAGAAATAGTTACCGTTTCTAGGAGATTATTCAAAGCATCAAATGCTGAGAGCGAGATGATATTATTGGCTGGAGCGCCTCCATAGTTAGCAGCGGTGACTAATCCGCCAACCCGCAGGATATCTGAGGCAAAAGTGAATTCAACCAACCCTTGGGAACTATCACTGTTAAACCCTAAATAAGCATTCCCATCAGGAACATTGCTAGCAGAGCCGATGTCGCCATTGCTATTCAAACCCCAACCCGCACGTCCAATAGACCAATCCCCGACTATTGCACCCCCGAAATTGTTCGGAATTGGTGATGTCAGAGTAACGCCAGAAGCGCAGGAATCAGAATTCCCTGTCTCAACTATCCAATTCCCGTAATTTTGCTAACTAATTCTGATGCGGTACTAATTAAACTAGTATCAACCTCAACTCGATAACTTTTACTATTTAAAATAGCCATAACAACTTCCTCCAAATCAGCATTACCCTTTCTTGCCCCCAACCCATTAATCGCACACTCAATTTGTCTGACTCCACAATCTAAAGCGGCGATAGAATTTGCTACAGCCAAACCTAAATCATTGTGACAGTGAACCGAAACAATCGCTTTATCGATATTGGGAACGAGATTAAAAACCCTAGTAATTAATTGGGAAAACTCTTCAGATGTTGCCAACCCCAAACTATCAGGAATATTAATTGTAGTAGCACCACTATTGATGGCAGTTTCAATAGATTTACACAAAAAATCTGGATTGCTTCTTGTGGCATCAAAAGCACTCCACTCCACATCTTCACAGTAATTACGAGCCAAACTTACACTATCTTTAATTTGGGATAATACTTCCTCATCAATAGCTCCAGACTGATGGTTCAGATTAACCGAATTATAAGTATGAATTCGTCCTTTGTCGGCATTTTTAATCGCTTTAGCAACAGCCAATATCTCATCAGGATTGCCACTGGCTAATCCACATATTGTAGAAGTTTTGAGCAGTTGAGAGATTTGGGCTACTTCCTCAAAATCCTTGGCATAACGTCCGGGATACCCGACCTCAATAATATCGATACCAATCGCTTCTAGTAATTCAGCAATCCTTATTTTTTCCTTAAGATTCATTTTGACACCAGGAGTCAGTTCTCCATCCCGCATAGTGGTGTCAAATAGAATAACTTTGTTATTATTTTTTGACATAACTTAGTATCCTAGACTACTTTTTTTCTGAAGGCTAATGGCTAATGGCTAATTGCCTTTAGCATCTCCCTGTCCAAAACATTAGGCTCCGGTTGTTAAAAAGGGAAATGTGATAGGATTGAAAACTGTCCTCTAAGCCCTAGCCCCTAACCCCTAATCCCTAACCCCTAACCATCTACCCAATCTTTGTTAATTAATTATGACTGACTCAATTCGCTTTCTCATGTGTGCCCCCGACCACTATGATGTGGATTACGTGATTAATCCGTGGATGGAGGGGAACATTCACAAATCATCCCGCGATCGCGCTGTGGAACAATGGTATAAACTTCACTATATCTTGAAAGACCATGCCATTGTGGATTTGGTAACTCCTCAACAGGGTTGGCCAGATATGGTATTTACGGCAAATGCAGGTTTAGTATTAGGTAAAAATGTCGTTCTCAGTCGCTTTCTCCACAAAGAGCGTCAGGGTGAAGAACCTTATTTTAAAGAATGGTTTGAAGCTCAAGGTTATACTGTATACGAATTACCTAAAGACCTACCTTTTGAAGGTGCAGGTGATGCTTTATTAGATCGAGAAGGACGTTGGTTATGGGCGGGATATGGTTTCCGTTCCGAACTAGATTCTCATCCTTATTTAGCACAATGGCTGGATATTGAAGTGGTATCGTTGCGGCTAGCTGATGAACGATTCTATCACTTAGATACTTGTTTCTGTCCTTTAAGTGGTGGCTATTTACTATATTATCCCGCCGCTTTTGATGCCTATTCCAATCGCTTAATCGAAATGCGAGTAGTACCAGAAAAGCGAATTGCAATTGAAGAAGCAGATGCAGTAAATTTTGCTTGCAATGCGGTTAATATTGACCAAGTTGTCGTCATGAATAAAACCAGCGATAGCCTGAAAGCAAGACTGGGTGAGGCTGGATTTACAGTATTTGAAACACCACTAACAGAATTTTTGAAAGCAGGTGGTGCGGCAAAATGCTTGACACTACGAGTTACTGAACCTGTCAGGAGTGAAGTCCATGGTAATGTCTCGGTAGAAAGCCGGATTGTCCGGATGGAAGGACATTTGTTGGACTCGGGATTAATTAGTCGTGCCTTAGATTTAATTATCGGAAATGGCGGTAGTTTCCAAGTTCTTAATTTTAATTTGGGGGAACAACGACAAAGTACTTCTAGTGCTGAGGTAAAAGTATCTGCTCCATCTCACGATTTGATGGAAGAGATTATGTCTCAGTTAATCGATTTGGGGGCGGTAGTTCCACCTCAAGAAGTTTGCGATACTAATCTGGAATTAGTAATTCAAGATTCTGTCGCACCAGATGATTTTTATGTCACAACTATTTATCCTACAGAAGTGCGGATTGAGTGCGAGTGGGTGAAGGTGCAAAATCAGCGGATGGATGGCGCAATTGCAGTTACTCATACCGACGATGGACCAGTTGCTCGTTGTAAACTATTACGAGATTTACAAGTGGGTGAATATGTAGTTGTCGGTGTGGAAGGAATTCGCACCATCCGGAAGACAGAATCCAGAGAGCAACGAAATAATACCCAAGAATTCACCTTTATGGGTGCTGGTGTTTCTAGCGAACGCCGCGTAGAATTAGTGGTGGAGCAAATTGCGTGGGAATTGCGACGATTACGCGATCGCAATGGTAAAGTCGTAGTTACCGCAGGTCCGGTGGTGATTCATACCGGAGGCAGTCAGCACTTAGGGCGTTTGATTCGCGAAGGTTACGTCCAATCCCTACTGGGAGGAAATGCGATCGCGGTTCATGATATGGAACAATCCATGATGGGAACTTCTCTCGGTGTGGATATGAAACGGGGTGTTCCGGTGCGCGGTGGGCATCGCCACCATCTCAAAGTTATTAATACTATCCGTCGTTGTGGCAATATTGCGGCTGCGGTAGAGGAGGGGATCTTGACAAAAGGCATCATGTATGAATGCGTCCGTCATAATATACCTTTTGTCTTAGCAGGTTCGATTCGAGATGATGGTCCCTTGCCAGATACGGAGATGGATTTAGTTAAAGCCCAAACTGCTTATGCCAAGCAGCTAGAAGGGGCGGACATGATTTTAATGTTGTCTTCTATGTTGCACTCCATTGGTGTGGGTAATATGACACCAGCGGGAGTGAAAATGGTTTGTGTAGACATCAATCCATCGGTAGTGACGAAATTAAGCGATCGCGGTTCTGTAGAATCTATTGGTGTAGTGACAGATGTGGGGTTATTCCTCAGTCTGTTAGTCCAGCAATTGGATAAGTTGACCAGTCCTTATCAACAGGCTGTTTAATTTTGTTATTGGTTATTAGTTATTGGTTGTTGGTTATTGGTTGTTGGTCATTATCAAGAGACTGATAAGAATGGGATTGAACCAATTGAGAATCAAACAACTAATAACTATAACAGCACTGTAGGGGCGTAGCATTCCGGGGATATGATAACAACAAAAACCAACAATATTATATCGGAATGCTTCACCCTGCCCCGTGGGATACGATTGCAAATGATCGGGTATATTCATGGATAACGCGATCGCATATCATCGGGTATATTAATTTGGATCACGCGATCGCAAAACATCGGGTATATTAATTTGGATAACGCGATCGCAAATCATCGGGTAGATTAATTGGGATAACGCGATCGCAAATCATCACATCATCATTACCCCACGGCAGGGCGAAGCATTCCGATACAAACATTCGGGTGAAATACAAATCATATCCCCGGAATGCTTCGCCCCTACAACATTAATTGTGAAATAGATTATCGATACCCCATCCGAAAAAACCATCACCCCATCCGTTACATCCGTTACCCATCCGTTGCCACAATTCCCTCACACAAATGCCTATCGCTATCACTAACATTCGGGTTGTACTTCAGATAGTCCCCCACCCAACGGCAACCTTTTTCCATTAGGCGATCGAGATTCAAATTCCATAAAATTATTTTCCCGTCACCACTACCAGAAGCGATAGTTTCTCCGTCGGGACTGAAACTGATACTAAATACGATATCTTTATGTCCCGTCAGGGTAAGTAATTCCTTACCCTCAAGGTTCCACAATCATTACCACCAGAAGCAATCATCTTCCCGTCGGGGCTGAAACTGACACTCGATACCAAATCTTTATATCCCGTCAGAGTGAGTAATTGCTTACCCTCAAGGTTCCACAATTTTACTGTACCGTCACCACTACCAGAAGCAATCGTCTTCCTGTCGGGGCTAAAACTGACACTATATACCGAATATTTATGTCCTGTCAGGGTGAGTAATTCTTTACCCTCAAGGTTCCACAATTTTACAGTACCGTCATTACCACCAGAAGCAATCGTCTTACCGTCGGGGCTGAAACTGACACTCCATACCAAACTTTCATGTCCCGTCAGGGTGAGTAATTCCTTTCCCTCAAGGTTCCACAATTTTACAGTACCGTCACCACTACCAGAAGCAATCGTCTTCCCATCGGGGCTGAAACTGACACTCGTTACCCAATCTTTATGTCCCGTCAGGGTAAGTAATTCCTTACCCTCAAGGTTCCACAATTTTACAGTATCGTCAGAATTAGCCAAAACCAAACTTAAATTTTGCCACTTTTCCGAAGAATTCCCTTCCTCATGCCAACTCCGCAGCATTCCCAAAAAATTTGGCGCAATTTTCCCATGCTCAAAAATTCGATCCAGATTATCCAATCCCAACACCAAAGGATTATCAACATCCTGTAAAAAACTATTTTGAAAATAATACTTACAACTAATCAAATCACCCCAACTATTATCTCCCCAATAGTCATCCACCACCGGAGTCTTTCCCAACTCCAAACTCACACTAGCCGCAAACCAGCGCAAAAACTTACCCAAACTTCCAAAAACTTCCCTTTCCGCATCCAGCAAATTCAAATGAACCGTGCGATATCCATTCTCCTTAGCCTTAGCCAAAATCCTCTTTAATAAAGAAGTTTTCCCCATCTTCTGGGGCGCACGAATTCTAATCAAAGCCGCAGCATATAAAACCCCCTCATCACAAACAGATTCCACCTGATGACGTTCAACATAAAACGGAGAATTCCACCGTAAAGGCTTATCTGGATATTCTAATATTTTCTCCGAGACTACCCGGTGATTTTGCCCCATTCCATGGACTAATCTTCCCTTTTCTTTATCCCATTTCCTTTTCAAAGCTTCCCGAAAATTAGTCTTAGTTACCCTTTCCCCCAACGCCTTAGTAAGCTTCCGCCATAATTTATTACCAACATCCTGATTTATATAATTTTCTTGATATGAATTTTTATCAGCAATTTTTTGATAGCTTTTTCCATCCCACGAACCTTTTAATACTATCACCTCAATATCTTTAAGATATTCGCTATCCTTTTGCCAAACAGCCTCATTAGCAATCTGTCTAGCTACTTCCCAAGTAAATTCTATTTCAGAGTTCATAACAGCATCAATAATTCAAAACATTACTTACGCTAAAATCCTATCTGTCAGGTGCGTTAGCTGCGCATAACGCACCTGACAGATATTTAGTCCGCGAAGGCGGACTTCGTTTGTATAGCCGCGACTTCCAGTCGCCAGGTATATTTCCCAAATTGAGATCCCCCCATATCTTCCTAAATTATATATACTCCCCTCACCCATTTCAAAGCAACACCTGACTTTTTCCTATTTTCAGAGTCAATTCCCCAACTTCACCTGACTTTTCCCTATTTTTATTCACAATCACCCAACTTAACCATAAAAATTATCACCCTATTTTTACCCCATTGTCATCCCAATAAAAACAGCGCAAACTTTAAATATCAACTCAAACAAAGTTTAAAGGAAATGAAAACCAAACTCCCATTACTCAAAGGGTATCTACCCATAATAATATCGGGAATCATCCTCGGACAAGGACTAATCGCTCCAGCCTTCAGCGTTCCCTTAGAGTGGTTAGATAAATGGCCAAATAAAATCAACTACCCAACCCCAAAGAATGAGAAACCGGAACGTCGCAAAATTATTGACAAATCTTGCGTGACTAGTATTAAAAATTATCGCAAAAATCAGAATGATTTAAACGGTAAAAACCTTGACGAGATTGAATGGATTAATTGCGATCCAGTTCATCCCGATAAAGTAATAAAAAGTCACCCAGATATCGCCAAAATTAGCTGTTGTTTTCCTCCCTGCGATATCGAAAATGAGGGAAGCCATATCCAGCCACAGACAAGAGAAGAAGATTCATCAAAACCAGATCCCTACGAATTGATGTTGTTGATGACAGAAACAAACAAAAATCCAGTCGCATAACTCAACAGAGTTCGTCAAAAAACTCAGATAAACCAACCCAAAAAACATCATGAATTATCGATTATCTATCCCATTAATTGCCACAGTAACTCTCCTGAGTTACATAACACCAGCTTCGGCAAATCCAGTGAATGAAACTCTTGAAGAATTAGCAAATAATTGGTCTGATGCTGTTTACTGTGGTGTCGCCTGTATGCCCTTTGGTCCCCAAGCAGCTTTCGTCTGTGGTTTAGCCTGTGATGCCTTAAATATGCTCACTCCCACTGTAAGACCAATAGAACATCCAAGTGATGCACCTGGATATTCATTTCACCGCAAACCAGACACAATATTCACCCCATCAGGACAAGTTTATGACAAAACAGGAACCTGGTCAGGAATTCCCGGTTACTCCAACTCCGATAACACTAATTGGGTAAATTCATCCCCAAAAGCCGATATGATTTTCACCCCCAGCGGTGAAGTCTATGAAAAAACAGGTTCCTACTAACTATTCCATAATGTGGAAAACAAATCTCTGAAAGCCAATATCTGTAGGGGCGAAGCATTTGGGGGATAACTCATTTGGAAAACCATAATATTCATATCCAAATGCTTCGCCCTGCCCCCAAACCTGTCAAACTATCCCAACTAATTGGAAAAACAACAACCATTCACAAACTATCCCAAAAAAGGAGTCAATCATGGGTATCAAACTTTCTGCTTCCATCTTCGCAATTATCGCCAGCCTTACCTCTATCGCACCCGTATTCGCCAATCCCTTACCACAACATGAATCATGGATTAATAGCAATAATTTAGCCGCTAATCCTCAAGCATTGTGCAGCGATATCATAGGTACACAAGTGGACAACAACAAAGGTAAATTCCAGCAAAATGACATAGAATCCGAAGAAAGTGCTAGCGAAAACTCCTACGCACAATCCCATGATGAATCTGATAAAACAGGAGGAGGAGGAGGAGTCAGTTTTTTCGGAATTGGTGCTAATGGACAAGGTGAAAATAGCAACAGTAAATCTGACAAAGTAGCCATCAATACAAAAAATAATTCCAAGTTAAGCCGGGATGGTAGTATGATAGATGAATACGATCTCACCAAAGTTAGCAATATAGCTGTAGGCAAAAATTGCGATGCCTTTTCCCAGGCTAGTAGCCAGCGAGATCAAGCCTTATTTAATGCCACCGCCCAAGTACAAATTGCCACTGTCAAAGCTGACTCTGATGTTGGGATAGCTGGAATTAATGCCGATGCAAATAAATCTATTAATCTCGAACAACAACTAACCAATCGCGCGGCAGTTGAAGCGAAGAAAACAGTGCAACTTCAACAAATTGACACTCAAGCACAAGTAGCTTTTTTCAACGCTTTAATGCAAGGGTGGTAATTTCCTCTCCTGTCAATAATTAGGAAAGGGTGAAGCATTTGCGGATAAATATTATCATTAACCTCCAGATACCTGGGCGCAAATGCTTCACCCCATTATTTAATCTGTTATTCTGAACATTGTTGTGTATATTATGATTGTTTGGGAGGTGAGATCCGAAGCTTATCTTTACTTTTGGTATAATATGTGGTAGTGACCAACCCAATCGAAATTTTATTCCAGGTGTTGATGAGTGGTAGCGCTGTTGGTTGGGTTCTGGTGGCGGTTGATGCTAGAGAATGCGCACTAAACTGCCAATATTTAATAGTATTATGTTACTCTTGTTAGTAGTCAACTCAAGTATGGCTCGATCGAAAAATTTTGTCTACCCTCTTGTTGAAGCTGAGGACTAAGGAAAGCTATGCTGGAAAATATTATCAAGTATTTTGTCTATGCAACAAAAGGCTATATCACAAAAACGCAGCTAATCAAGTTTTTGTATTTAGCAGATCTTTACTCGGTTAAATGGACAGGCGAGCAGCTTACGGATCTAGATTGGTGTTATTATCACTATGGTCCTTGGAATGAAGGCATAGATATTGCTTTAAATAAAATGAATGGCAAAGAAATTTATCAAGAATCTCAGGGAGACACTATATTTATTAAACTTGGTGTTGGCTCAGGTAATGTTGATGAGTTAGAGTTACCTTTAGCTCTTAAGCTAATCCTTGACAACATCAGGAGAGAATGGGCTGGATCGGGACAGGATAAGCTAAATCAGTTACTAGAATATGTATATAGTACGGCTCCAATGGTTGAGGTTAAAGATAGCTATCAACCAGAGGAAAAGGTTAGGCTTAATCTCTACAAAGAAAGAGAAAAGTTAATCAGTGAATTGGGGTAATCAGGTGGCTGGACAAAAACCTCGTCAAGGTTGGATTTATTTTATAAATCCCTATAGAGTATCTCTTCGTTGCAAACTCGGTCATCATCATATTTATGACTTAAATGAACCAGGTGAGATTCAATGCAATACGAGATCTTGCTCCGAGATAATCAATTCTATTCGCGTGCTTAGGGGAGAACATCCTTATATTATTTGGACAAGTGACCAATTTCAAGATAACTGTAAATATATCCAAACTTTTACAGTAATTCCATTAACTTCCAAAGAAACATATAAAGGTTTGCCAACAGTATATCCAATTAATTCTACAAGCAGAAATGGTCTTAATCAGAATTCATTCTCTCTAGTGCATCAGATATGTACTGTTGATGCTAACTGCTTTAAAGACTCACAAGGAAATTGGTTTGAGCGGCTTGGACAACTAGATAAAGGAGATAAAGAAGCGATAGAGGAACGTTTAAAGTATTTTTTAAATCTTGGGGATAATCCTAGTGAAGATTGGTTTATAAAAAATGCGTCTATAGAACTTTTACAGAAAGTATTTGATTCTTTGCCTGATGAAACAACAAAGAGTATTGCTATAGAAAAACTAATAGATAATCTCGATTCATAAATTACACACCCAGTCTAACAGTTTCAGAGATCGCACCTTCACATCCCACTACACCCTAAACCACCAAAGCGAAACCGGATTCGCCAACTCCACTCCCCAAATGGAAGGGTACTTTTCCCCTTCAAACGTAAACTTTTGTAAACAAATTGTAAATTTTCAATAAGATTACGCAATTTTATCTGAGAATTAACGAACACTAATAGATAGGACAGTTGACTGACTAAAGAAAAGATCCCCAATTCCAAATACTTGGGGAAAACACTCATGCTCAATAAGCATTTATGCCCTTTCTGTTCCCACTCTTTACTGCGTCATATCCGTGGTGGACAACCATACTGGTTTTGTCTCCACTGTCACCAAGAAGTACCGTACTCGATTTGCCAGGATCTGCCCAATCGAGATGGGGATCGAGAATTACCAGGAGAGAAAGGCAGAATCTTCCTAAGTGAGCCTAAACTATTAGAAGCAGAAAGTCAGCGACAACTTGAAGCAATTCCCCAAAATTTAGGTCAATCTAAAAAATGGAATGAAATTCTTAACGCCACTGTGGTAGAATTGCGAGAATTCCTTCAGGCGGATCGGGTAATTATCTGCAAATTTGCTACCAATAGAGAAGTGACAGCGATCGTGGAATCTCTAGCACCAGGAAAGAAGACGATGCTGGGAACCAGGATGGATCATCTCCTGAGTTATGGAGAAATTCAAAAATTTCAGCAGGGGAAAATTCAGAACATTGAAGATATAGATCGTCTCCCTTTAGATCGATATCCTATCAAAAGATTAGAGCAGTTTTTTGATGTTAAGATAAAATTAGCGATCGCAATTCCCAATGCCATTCCTGACTTGTCATTTCTCAATCCTGAATCGCCACATGATTCTTTAACTAAAAACTCGCAACTCTCAACTCAAAACTCTCAATTATGGGGATTGTTGATTGCCCATCAATGTTCCCAACCCAGACAATGGCAAGAGTTAGAAATTGCGGTATTTTCATTAATGGCAAAGCAGATAGCAATTGGGATTCAGGAATCTTACCCCACTCAAGAAGGGCTGTCAATTAACCAACACTTACAGCGCCTCAAGTCTTTAAATAACCAAAGTCAGTTAGACAACCGTAATCGTTTAGAAAAGGCGTATAATAATACCTCAAATAGCCTGGAATTACTGATGAGTTACGTTGCCTATTTTGTTAGTAGAGGCGAGATTTTATCAAGTCCGATTGCTGGTTCTCTACCTTTTCAAGGATCGGTATATGAATATTGGGGGTATCACCAAGATTTCCAAGATTTCTGGCAACAAATTCAACACCGTCGAGATTTTCGCCATATATATATTGAAGGAGATATTTATGATTTCGAGAATTTCTTGAATGGTAGTTTAACAGTTAGTGAATGTGCCATTTGTAATTTGCCCAAACCCATCCCTTCTGGTTCAATATACGATTTCCCTGATTGCAGTCTCTGTCAGAAAGACTGCATATCTAAACAAGGGTGCGATAAATCGACAGTAAAAAACTCCAAAGATACACCAAATATCACCCACATTCTGGCAGTTGGCAAATCACCGACTAACTCCGATAACCTCAAGGAATGGTTCTCCATTAACGGATTTGAAGTTACCTTTCTCTTGGAGCCAGTCTATGCTATCGAGCGCTCATTTCCCCATCATATAGATTTAATCCTAATTCATGCTGAAGTTTCAGAAACATTAGGCAAAACTTGGGCAGAGCAACTGGGCAGCCATCCTCAACTTCAGGATGTACCAATTGTTGCATTGAGTGCTAATGCGGGATATGGTTTACCTTGGCTTGAGCGGAGTCTTAGTATTGAAGATTATCTTTTAACACCTATGAGTGGAGAGCATTTAGTTGCTCATTTGCAGGAATTATCCCAAGAGCCATTATCTACTTATAGTAATGAATTATACTGGTTTCCTTTTTAAACTGAGGCAGGCTTGGATATCCGCAAGGGTAATACCTGGATAATTACGAATAATTTCATCGTCTTAAGAATCCCCGTGTCTTTAGACCGGGGAGTGTCAAAAAGGAACAGTCACATTCTGATTCAACGGAGAAGGGGAGATTCGAACTCCCGGAACCCGTAGGTTCATCTGATTTCAAGTCAGACGCAATCGACCACTCTGCCACCTCTCCAGGTTTGCCTATCATATCCGATTGTGGTACTAAAATCAAGAAACCTATCCCCCCAGCCCCCTTCCCTTCGAGGGAAGGGGGAGAAAAACTTCTCTCTCCTGGTAGGGTAGGGGTTGGGGGAGGGGTTCCTCACGGCGATATAGTACATTTTCTGATACAACTGTATAGTCATCGCCTACCCAAACTAGGGAGATTTCTGACACCGCACCATCTTCCAGAGAAACCACTGAAAAATTCCGCAGTCTATCTGTCTCGGTTTGCCTAATTCGGGGTACGCTGGCAGAATTTAAGTAGATTGTGCCCTGGGCATCGGTAGCAATTATCTGTCGCAGTTGTTCCTTTGTATGGCGGAGGCGGTGGTGCATGTGTCCAAAGGTAACTAGGGGAATGTTTTTGCCTAATGCTTGAGTTTTTGCGATCGCTTCTTCAAAATCTGGATCGCCATAATCTCCCCCTAACTGATGCCAGTCTTTGCCACAAGGGGCTTCTGGTTTATCGCCTAATCCCGTAGGTCCGTTATGTCCGATTAGAATAATAGTGTTATAAGCTGTACTTTCCACGCCACTGACAATCCGCTTCCTTGACTCGGAGAAATTTGCCACCCCATATCTTTCCCACATAAATTCGTGATTTTTCCAATCAGGACCCCCCCAGCTAAAGGGGCGACTACCGACTACCGAAAGCTCGAATTGGGGAAAGTCTAAATACCCATACCCCACATGCGTCTCTCCGAGCAAGTCTAACTGTTGCTGTACCCAGTCTTCCTCACTCCGATTGTAAGGACATTTGTTTCTGCCCCAATCGGAGGCGGTATACCAAGCATCGTGATTCCCCATAATTACTGCTTTGGGTAAATCGATCTCGGCAATCCGCCGTACCACCTCCACCGACTCATTGCCAAAATCCCCAACAAACAGCACTAAGTCAACTCCCAAATGCCGGAGTGCGATCGCATCTTCGGCTTCCCATAAGTCATGAACATCCCCAACTACAGCGATTTTGATGATTTGCTTGCGATCGCCGATCATATTTTAATTCCCTGGTTTAGCCTTCGATCCTATTTTAAACCGCGCATGGTGAGGAATGATTTGTGTGCGATCGCGTTTCAGAATCAAATAATTTAGTTTGTGCCAGATTGTGGTAAGTTCTTTTTCCAGTCAGATAGGATTTCTGGTGTAATATGTTTACCCCTTTCTTTGATTAAGGCATCAGCCATCTTGATCGCTTGTGCAACTGTTTTATGTTTAGTTACCACCATTTCAGATAATAAGCGCAATGTCCGAATATAAATAATACCATATGCCGTTGCGTCTAGGATTGTTCCGTTAAGAGATGGCATAAACCTCGGCTTCCTGACGACGCACCCGCAGTTTTTCCACCGTTAAATCGAGAAGTTCCGCTGCTTTCATTTCTGAAATTTTGCCTAACTTGAGGGCTTGCCAGATTAACTGTTGATAGCGTTCATTTTCTGGAAAGTCTTCTGGTTTGAGTTGTGGCGGTAACTCCATTGAGTTTTTCAGCGAGGAGCCATGCTGCTTTTTGTAGGCAGCACAAATTTTAGCTTTTTCTTTGGCATAATCAATAATCCCAATCTCTGTCAAACGAGTCAAAATAACTTGATAACCTACCCGAAAATGCTGCTTGAGTTTAATAATGTTAGTTGTCAACTGGTACATCCGCTCCAATTCCGCTTGGGGAACTAACAGATGACCAGCAAAGTAATCAGCAACTTTTTCTCGTGCTTTTTCTTCTTCCTTAGTTCCCTCTTCGATAAGAGCATCTTGATAGTCGTTTCGATGGCAGATTAAGTGTCCGATTTCATGTGCCAAGGTGAACAGTTGCCGCTCTATCTTGATGTTATGGCTCTTGATTAAAACAAAAGCTCCTTGAGCATCACTACAGGCACTTAAACCAAAGAAACCTTCTATTGGATGGGGAAAGCGCAGGACTTTTAAGCCTAGTTCTTCTACAGTTTCAAATAAGTTGAAAATCGGTGCTTCTCCTAATCCAAGACAGCGACGAAACCGACTGGCAATTTCGGCAATGCGCTTTTCATTACCCTCAACTTGATGGCAGGGGCTACTTTCTGGTGTATATGGAGGCAAACCCACTGCTTGTTCCAGATTATTGTAGGTTTCCAGCATTCGCAACACTTGGGCAGCAAATTGAGGGTTGTTGCCGAAAGACGCATGAGCGCGGAAGCGGAAGTTAGGCAATCCCTCGCTTTCCGGGCGTAGTAAATCATCAAGGGTAACGCCCAAGGCACGAGCCAGGGCAGACAATGTTTTGCTGTCAGGTAGGGTTTTAGCGTTTTCGTAGTTGTTAATGCTCTGGCGAGTCATCCCTACTATCTCTGCTAGCTGCTCCTGAGATAGGCGCAGGCTTTTGCGGTAGCGGGTGAGGTTGCCACCGATGATTTCTTTCATGGCTGACTTTCCTGTGAAAGTGCTGGAGGTGTAAAAGTTTTTGTCAAAGGTAATGGTGTTTTATATTCTAATTATACTGATAAATGTAAAAGTAGTTTTACATTATGCCTGTAAATTCGATTACCCACTCCCCACTCCCCACTCCCCACTCC
>NZ_JAMZMM010000117.1 GCF_024178385.1 Limnofasciculus baicalensis BBK-W-15
TCACGCCAATTTGAGTACAAATATGGCGTGAGGCTTCCGGCGAAGAAAGCTAAATCAGAGCCTTGCTCGACCCTAGTCTGAAGCTGTAGAGAATCTCTCATCAGTTTATGTGGGATTACAATCTCTCCATTAGGAAACCTTAATACCATGAATCACTTGGTCATTCTACAGCAAATTCAGAGATAAGCTGAAGAAAATTAATATTAAATAATCTTATCTAAAAAAAAGATAAATCTGCTTGACTTTTTTTTAGATAAATGGTATTAATGATAGATTATGGCAATATAAAAGAATTCCTTTAATTGAGAAAATGTAGCTAATGATACTATATATAGAACCTGAATTAGTCTCGAAATATCCCGGTTTTAAAGTTGCCTACAGCATTATTCGTGATGTCAAAAATACTCAAAGTTCACCTGAAGTAACTAAACTAATCAAAACATTACCTGACTATGTAAAGACACATGAAAAGGAGCTGTTGTCCCGTGCCGACCAGATGAAACAGTTTTACAAAAGAATAGGATCTAAGAATAGATACCACATTTTATCGTTGTTAAAATCCACCCTTAATGGACGAAACTATAATTTAAGTAATCCGGCAGTAGATTTAGTGTATGGAGTTGAATTGCAAAATGCTGTATTGATGGGATTGCACGATTTAGATAAAATTCAAGGGGATATTTACATGGGAGTGGCTAGAGGCAATGAAACGCTGGAGCATATTTTCGCCGACTCTCTCAATCTATCACCAGGAGCCATTATTTTTAGAAATGGGGCAAAGATTATGGCTTCCCTCACAGATGGGCCAGACAAGGAGACAAAAGTTACTGAAGCATCCCAAAACATTTTAGCGATCGCGTTTGGCGCTCCGGAAGATACAGAAGCCTCATTGCTAGCAGCAATGGAACAGACTAACAATTTATTTAAAGAGTACAATTTAGGGAAGCCAGAAAATATTTCGATTGCCATAGCTTAGGGAAAATACCAGGAAATAATTATGAGTAACAAAGAAACTAAGGAATTGAACATCGCACCAGATTTGATTTTGTACAATGGTAAGATTATTACTGTGGATGAGAAATCTACAGTGGCAGAAGCAGTAGCAATTAAAGCAGGAAGATTTGTTGCCGTTGGTGCGAACGATCCCGTACTATCTCTAGCTTCAGAAAGTACAAAAAGGGTAAACTTGCAAGGACACACAGTTATTCCTGGACTCATCGACGGACATTTCCGCTTGCTAGATCGAGCAACAGCCCAAAAATATGGGGCAAATATTTCCCTTTCAGACACTGTAGGAGATATTCTCAATGCTGTCAGTGAAGCAACTACGAGAATCCCAAAGGGAGAGGTAATTACCAGTAATTCCGGTTGGTTTCCTCAAATGCTGAAAGAAGGGAGAGATCCAACCAAAGAAGAACTAGATGGAGTTGCACCGGAACATTTAGTTATATTGCGAGGGGAATATATTTATCTCAATTCATTAGCCCTCAAACAATTTAATATTACCAAAGATACTCCCCAGCCAGAATATGGTTGGATAGAAAAAGACCCCGCTACAGGTGAGCCGACAGGTGTACTGATGGGGGATGCCGCCAAACTAGTTGGCGGTGTTCATCTCAAATTTAGCGATGAACAGAAAAGTAATGCTCTACTTTGGGCATTGCAAGAGTGTACTAAAGCTGGGATAACTAGTATTCGTGAAGGGGGTATTTCCATCCCGGATTTGCGCTTTTACCATCAACTTTACCGTCGGGGTGAGTTACCCATTCGAGTCTCAGCTCAACTATCTCTAAATATGGCACTACCAATCGCAGAGATTTTGAGTAACTTTGAGCAGTTTTATCTCAATAATCCAATTGGCGATCGCAACTTTCAAATAGACAGAGCCAGTTATATCTTTGCAGATGATGAATACAATCGCAGCAATTTAAGCACTCCTATTTATAATCAGCGCGTACCTCAAGATAGAGTCCGTCGCTTTCACAGTACTCGCGATGGTAGTAGCGAAAAAATAGAGCAAATAGTCACCGGGATGGCAAAATTGGGTATCAGTGGCGGTATTCTGGCAGGTGGTGACAAAGCGATCGATCAGGTGCTAGATATTCTAGATCGTGCCAACGATCTTTATCCACTCTCAGATCTGCGCTGGGTAATCTCCCAACTCTTCTATCCCAAAGAGCGGCATTTGGAGAAGATGAAAAAACTCGGTGTTGTTATCACACCCATGTGGCATCACTACTATTACTACCCAGCTCTTGAAGTCTATCACAGTAAACCTGTAGCCCAAACCATGGACCCATTTAAAATGTTAATTGAGAGCGGAGTTCCAGTTGGATTGGGTAGCGATGTTTCTAGTATTCCCTTGAATTACTTTGCTGCTATTTATTTTCTCCATACCCGCAATACCTGGAAATGGGGACCTGTCAATCCCGATCAGGGAATCTCCCGCGAGCAAGCCTTGCGTCTTTTGACTATCAACAATGCCTACGTCACCTTTGAAGAAAAAGAAAAAGGTTCGATTGAATGGGGCAAATTGGCGGATTTATTGATATTATCTGACGATATAATGACAGTGCCAGTCGAAAAGATACCCCAAATCAAACCTCTGGTTACTATGATTAATGGTCAGGTAGTATACCAGGACAAAGACAAAACAAATTTTTGTTTCATATAGCTATAAACATTTATCTGGCTAATTGGTAACCTGGAAAAATCCCGATAAACTGAGATCTTGTACCAATGTCAAAAATGCTGTAAAAGCTAGGTTTTTGGTGATTACATCAACGAAAAATCAAGGGTTATATCCAATTGTTGAAAATGGTGCAAGATCTCAGTATAAACCAACAACTAATCACTAATGCACTTTCGCCAATGGCTACTTCCTAGACGACGACTCGCGATCGCGGAAGCCTGTTTAATTGGTTTAGTATCGGGTGTTTCTGCTGTCTTTCTCAAGTATAGTATCGGCTGGTTTGGCTCCTGGCGTATTCAAGCCTCTGAGGTGCTACCTGTTGCCTTAGTATTACCTGCTTTTGGCTTCTCTCTTGGCTGGTTATCTGGTTTTTTGGTTGAACGTTTTGCACCAGAAGCCTCTGGCAGTGGTATCCCGCAAATTAAAGCAGCTTTAGCTAAGTTTCCCATATCTTTAGATTTGCGAGTAGCCCTGGTTAAGTTATTAAGCACTATTCTCGCTTTGGCAGCAGGTTTAACCATGGGAAGACAAGGACCAACTGTTCATATTGGTGCAGCTTTGGCAGCACAATTTAGTCGTTGGTTTCCTACTTCTCCTAACCACCGCCGTCAGATGATTGCAGCGGGTGCAGGTGCGGGTTTAGCGGCTGGGTTTAATGCCCCAATTGCAGGTATTCTTTTTATAGTTGAAGAATTACTCCAAGATTTTTCTGGCTTAACTCTCGGCACTGCTATTTTAGCTTCATTTATTGGTGCAGTTATCTCCCGGATTTTAGGGGGACGCGGTTTAGATTTGAATCAAGTATTAACTCCTGTCAACAGTAGCTTTTCCGCACCAGAGATTCCATTTTATTTAATACTAGGTGTTTTAGCTGGATTCCTGGGGGCATTATTTAATCGGGGAATTCTCGTTTCCCTAACTCTATTTCGCAAACTTAATCTTCCTTTGTCCCTACGAGTGGGTTTTGCAGGATTTATTTGTGGTTGTTTTGTGGCATTGCTTCCATCAGATTTTCGTAATAATAGTGGGTTGCGGGAGTTGCTAATTAGCAGTGAACCTGGTTGGCAATTCACGAGTATTGCTTTTGTCGTTTACTTCCTATTAACTTTAGTTTCCTACGGCTCTGGAGCATCGGGAGGATTATTTCATCCTTCTCTAGTTTTGGGTTCTGCATTAGGTTACTTAGTGGGTGTCGGCGAACACCATCTCCTGGGATTTGGCAATCCAACTAACTATGCTTTGGCAGGAATGGGCGCATTTTTTAGCGCTGTATCTAAAGTGCCGTTGACAGCAATTGTAATTGTATTTGAGATTACTGCTGATTTTAATTTAGTCCTGCCTTTAATGATTTGTTCGGTCATTTCTTATTTAATATCAGATCAGTTTGCGAAGGGTTCTCTCTATCAGCGATTATTGGAGTGGAATGGCTATACCCAACCAGAAAAAAACTCTATAGATGATTCCCTAGCTGGCTTGAAGGCTTCAGATTTGATGCAGCGCCGCGTTGAAACATTACCCAGCAATATATCGCTAGATGAAGCAATGAAAGCCATTTCCCGTTCCTCTCACCGAGGATTTCCTGTAGTTGAGGATAGTCTTTTAGTAGGTATTGTTAGCCAATCCGATTTGAGAAATGCTACCCAAGGAAAGGGAGATCCGCCAAGTTGCCCTTTACCTGGCGCGACACAGTTACGAGATATTATGACACCAGATCCGGTGACAATAATACCCCAAGCAAGTTTAGCCGATGTTCTCTATCTTTTAACCCGTTACGAATTAAGTCGTTTGCCTGTAACAGAAGGGCGAAAATTGGTGGGAATTATTACCCGCAGCGATATTATTCGGGGAGAAATTGATTGTTTAGACAATAATCAGATGGGACATCATCCAGATCCATCTTATATTGTCTATCAAACCCGTTCTCCAGAAATCGGAAAAGGACGTATATTAGTACCCATTGCTAATCCTCAAACTACACCCTTTCTTTTAAGATTAGCCGCCGCGATCGCACGGGAACAAGATTATGAGTTAGAGTGTATCCAAATAATTGTAGTTCCCCGGACTAATTCCCCAGCTCAGACACCAGTGAGAACCACAAAAAGTCGTCGGTTATTACATCAAGCAGAAAAATTGGGACGAGATTTGCAGGTTCCTGTTCACACTCAAATTAGAGTTTCTCACGATATCGCTCAAGCTATTTTGGAAACTATTAAGGAACGGCATATTAATCTAATTATCATGGGTTGGAAAGGAGATCATTCAACCCCAGGCAGAATTTTTAGTACCGTTGTAGATACGGTGATTCAACAGGCATTTTGTGATGTAATGTTAGTCAAAATGGGGAGACAGTTAAATCCGCCTTACCCACTTCCCTTTTTCCATCGCTGGTTAGTACCAATTGCCGGAGGACCAAATGCTAAACGCGCGATCGCACTTTTGCCTCCTTTGCTTTCTTTGAGTAGTAATCCTCCCGATATTCGGTTGTGTCAGGTATTTCCACCGGGAGAGAATTCGCCAAATACAACAGTTTTAGATAGTGCGATGGCAGTTTTAGCAAATCAGATTGATGGTAATATAATTAAAATTCCGATTCGAGCTAATAATGTTGCTGATGCAGTAATTAATTTGACGGAAACAGAAGGGTGTGATGTGGTGGTTTTGGGTGCGAGTCGGGAAGGTTTATTGAAACAGGTTATTCAGGGCAATATTCCGGAGGCAATTGTGCGGGGTTTGGGGAGTACGGTGATTTTAGTACGGGCAGCACTAGATTAAGAGGTTACCCCTCCCCTGAAAGACAGGGCTGTTTCATTCTCGGTTGAGAAATTGGGTTTTTTGGGGGCAGGGAGCAGGGGAGAAGGGAGGAAGGAACGTTTTTAGTAATAATTAATCCCTAATTTTATAAGAAAATAGCATGAAAACCCCCTTGCTCTTAAGGGGGCTGGGGGGTTAGGTTTTATCAAAATGCGGAACCCGGGACTTGAACCCGGAAGTCCTTGCGAACACTAGAACCTGAATCTAGCGCGTCTACCAATTCCGCCAGTTCCGCTTGCGTGGCTATTTACTTTGCAGTTTATCATTGTCTAACAATCAAGCACTTTTGTCAACGGTGGCGAAGAGCTTCTATGATGCTTTGGTAGATCGGAGATGGGAGGAGTTTGTAGGGGTGAAGGATATGGGCGATAACCTCTGACTCAAACCAAAGATTTTGTATCCATATCCTCCACCCTGAATGGGGTGTGGGGAATGGGTTGTGAGGAATGGGTTGTGGAGACTAATGACCAATAAGGGATGATTAATGACTCAGAGGCTGGACATTTTGCCTCTTTCAGGTAAAATCGGAACAAAATTTAACAAATGTTAGAAATCCACTGAGTCTGGAGGACAGACCTATCAATCACTCTCTGAGCATCAAACACAACAACTCTGCACCCGCAGCCCAAGAATCGGTTTTAGAGATTTGGGGCAGAGCCTCCCTGAAAGGACATGTCAAAATTAGTGGAGCCAAAAACTCTGCCTTAGCAATTATGGCAGGATCTTTGCTTTGTCCGGAAGATTGCCGACTGCGGAATGTACCAGCCCTAGTCGATATTGGGATGATGGGAGAGATTCTCTCTGCTTTGGGCGTAAAGCTAGAACGGATTGGCGATACCCTAGAAATTGATGCCCGTCACCTCAATAATTCAATCGCACCCTACGAATTAGTTAGTAAACTCCGTGCTAGTTTTTTTGCACTCGGTCCATTATTAGCCCGGATGGGAGAAGCCCGGATACCATTACCAGGTGGCTGTGCTATCGGTGCGAGGCCAGTGGACCTCCATGTCAGGGGTTTGCAAGCGATGGGGGCTGAGGTTCACATTGAGCATGGCATGGTTCACGCTTATGTTAAGGGGACTCTGAGCAAGCGGTTAAAGGGAGCCAAGATTTATCTAGATTACCCTAGTGTAGGGGCGACGGAAACCCTAATGATGGCGGCGACACTGGCAGAGGGCGAAACGATTATTGAAAATGCTGCTCAAGAGCCAGAAGTGACGGATTTGGCAGGTTTTTGTCGCGCAATGGGCGCTCAAATTCGAGGTGATGGCACTAATACCATTGTCATTAATGGTGTTCCCAGCTTACACTCGGTAGACTACCCGATTATTCCAGATCGCATTGAGGCAGGAACATTCTTAGTCGCTGGCGCAATTACTCATTCTGAAATCATTCTCTCACCTGTAGTACCAGACCATCTCATTCCAGTTATTGCCAAACTGAAAGATATTGGCTGTCAGGTGATTGCTGAAGATGCCCATTCCTTACGGATTGTGCCCGGTAATCTCCTCGCCACAGATATTGAAACTTTGCCCTATCCCGGATTTCCCACCGATATGCAAGCGCCCTTTATGGCATTGCTAACTCTAGCACAAGGAAATAGTGCGATCGCAGAAACGGTATTTGAAAATCGCTTAGGTCATGTTCCTGAATTGAATCGCATGGGTGCAGATATTCGCATCAAAGGAAACATGGCGCTAGTTCGCGGTGTTCCCATTTTATCAGGAGCGCCTGTCATGGCAACAGACTTGCGAGCATCGGCGGCGCTAGTCTTGGCAGGATTGGCCGCAGATGGCAAAACTACGATTCAAGGACTCCATCATTTAGACAGGGGTTATGAGAATCTGGAGGCGAAATTGCAGCAACTTGGAGCTAAATTACAGCGAGTACCAATTGATGCTGAAAGTGAGGTTGAATCAACTTCAGAAGTTACAACTGAGTTGTCTGAAGTTTCTCATTAATTAACAGTTTTGATTGAGCGGGTGAGTTTTGAATTAAAAACTTTCTTTAACTTAAAACTCGCCACTCATAACTTTATTAAACCCAATGGCTCTCAACTCTAAGCTCTTGCCTTTAACCTCTCTTCAGCCCGAAATACCACTAAACTAGAAGTAGCCATCTTCTCCCTAACGATTATGACTCTTGCTATAGATTCTCTGGCTCAAGCGCAACTTGATACACAAACTGCACCAGAAGATATTATTATTCCTTCAGGAGACTTGTGGAGTGATGAACCAGAATTGGAAAGCGACTTGCATCGAGATCAAATTGAACTACTGCTAAATTGCCTCAAATGGTGGTGGCACAATCGGACTGACTTTTATGCTAGCGGGAACCTAAGTATTTATTTCAGTCCCGAACAAATTACCACGCGAGACTTTAGAGGACCTGATTTTTTTGTGGTACTTGGGGTAGAAAATCGACCGAGAAAAAGTTGGGTTCTCTGGAACGAACAGGGGAAATATCCAAATGTTATTATTGAACTACTTTCTCACAGTACTGCTAATGTGGATCGTGGTTTAAAAAAAGAACTATATCAAGATACATTTAGGACACCCGAATATTTCTGGTTTCACCCCAATACACAGGAATTTAAAGGATTTCGACTGATGGGTGGAAAATATCAACCTATTGTCGCAAATGAAAGTGGGTGGTTGTGGAGCAATCAGTTAGAATTATTTATCGGAGTACATCAGTCAAAATTACGATTTTTCAGTTTAGATGGAGAATTGATTCCCACTGCGGAAGAAAGAGCGATTTCTGCACAGCAACAAGCTGAATCTGAACGACAACAAAAGGAACTTTTACAGCAACAAGCTGAATCTGAACGACAACAAAAGGAAGTGGCACAGGAACAATTAGCGAAAGCACTAGCTAAATTAAAGGAATTGGGGATTGAACCAGATTAACTGTAACAGCGGTATCAGCTATACCAGCTTAAGATAACAAATTGCGATCGCGGATTAAGAGGGGCTATGGGCTATGGGCATGTTTTCTTTCCCATGAATATCCCTCCAGCCCCCTTGCCGAGAAAGCCTAGTCACTAAACTCCATATATAGTAGGGTGCGTTACATAACGCACCCTACAGATAGCATAACTGCGTAAGTACGATTACTGATGGATTATTTCTGCCCTTCTGCACTACTCCCTAGCTCTTAATCGCTAGCCCCTGGTTTAGTCAATATTTCTGTTAGTGCTTGTTTCGCAGTAGGATATTGATACTCAAAACCATAATTCTGCGTCCGTTTCGGCAAAACTTCCTGTCCTTCTAAAACTACACTTGCTCCTTCTCCTAGTAAAGCTTCTATAGCAAAATTAGGTACTGGCAACCAAGATGGACGATGTAAAACTTCCCCCAATGTATGACAAAATTCTGACATCCTGACAGGATTTGGTGCAGTAGCATTAAAGACACCTTCCATATCGGATCTGGTTAAAGCTGTTAGGATTAAGTTTACTAAATCGTCGAGATGAATCCAGGAAAACCATTGCTTACCTGTACCAATTGGACCACCTGCAAACATTTGGAATGGTGGTATCATTTTCGCCAGTGCGCCGCCATGTCCCAAAACTATGCCAAAACGTAAGATAACTAAGCGAACACCTGCTTCTTTAACTTTCATTGCTTCTCCTTCCCAAGCTTGACAAACTTGGGCGAGAAAATCATTCCCAGATCCACTATTTTCATCAAAAGAAACAGTTTCGCTAGTACCATAGTAGCCGATAGCAGAAGTATTAATTAATACTGTTGGTTTAGGGTTAGCTTGAGCGATTGCTTCCACAATTTTTTGGGTTCCCAACTTGCGGCTATTGAAAATTTCTTCCTTACGTTGGGAAGTCCAGCGATGTTCGGCAATTGGCACACCTGCTAAATTTACCACAGCATCACAGCCTGCGATCGCATTTTGCCAGGAACCAGATTCTGTAGGGCTATAAGCAACTATTTCTAGTTTTGGGAAAATACGAGCGGCTGTGGTTGCGTTGCGGGTTAAAATTAGGGGTTGATTGCCTTGAGATAGGAGTTTTTCTACTAAGCGACTCCCGACAAATCCAGTTGCTCCAGTAATTGCTACTTTCATCTTTTAATTTCCTTTAGGTTTTGGTGTTTCGCCGTAAGCCATGCCATTAGCTTCAGCGTAGCGATTCATAAAGCGCATAAAGCGTTCCCAATGATCTTCTTCTTCTATTTCAAATTTACAGTCTACTCGTTCTAGATTGTCTCCTTCATCCCCGCCAAATATAAATTTTACTCCAGAAGGCTCAATACTAATAGTCCCTTCTTCATCGATTAACATCAGGGAATTAGAAAATCGTTTAGTAAAACTGTTAAACTTTTCCAAAGCTTTTAAAGATTTAAACGTCATTAATACGTTGCGGACACCAGAATTGCGGCTTCGGCGCAAGCTGACATTACTCAGCTCTTCGTTAATCCCTTCAAAAAATTGGATTGATGGAGTTGGGGCGGTCATGTTAAATTTTGGGTAATATTAAATTGATTATACAAAATTAAAGTCATCCATGAAGCAAACAGAACAAATTCTATCTCAGTTACCTGGGGATATCCTGGGGCGCGTGCGCAGCGCAGATAAGCTTTGGCAAGCCATGCGGGAGGATACCACTCCCATCCCCTCAGCAGTTAAAGAAAGCAAAGATACTTTGGCAAGTACAGACTGGGATGTGGTGATTTGTGGCGGTACATTGGGAATAATGATTGGTACAGCCTTACAAATGCGAGGTTGGCGAGTTGCTTTAATTGAACGGGGACTTTTGCGGGGGAGAGAGCAAGAATGGAATATTTCTCGTCAAGAGTTAGCTGTATTCTTAGAATTAAATCTCCTCTCTGAAGCGGAACTAAAACAAGCGATTGCCAGTGAATATAACCCAGGTAGAGTTAGCTTTTTAGATGGAGAAAATTTCTGGATTAGAGATGTTCTCAATATTGGAATCGACCCCATTTTCCTTCTTGACACCCTCAAAACTAAATTTATCAAATCTGGCGGTAATTTATTAGAAAATACAGCTTTTGAAGGTGCAATAATTCATCCAAATGGAGTCCAATTAGAAGTAAAAAATAAAAACTCTCTCACCTCCAACTCCTCACCTTTCACCTTAACAACCCGATTACTCATCGATGCCATGGGACATTTTTCTCCTCTAGTACAGCAAGCACGGCAAGGGCAAAAACCGGAAGGGGTATGTTTAGTTGTAGGTAGCTGTGCCCAAGGCTTTCCTAAAAATGAAACAGGGGACTTAATTGTATCTTTCACACCTATTCAAAATCAATGTCAATATTTCTGGGAAGCCTTTCCCGCCAGAGATGGAAGAACCACTTATTTATTTACCTACTTAGATGCTCATCCCCAACGCCCTAGCTTAGAATTTCTCTTAGACGAATACTTCCGCCTTTTGCCGGAATATCAAGATATTAAATTATCCGAACTTGACTTTAAACGAGTGCTATTTGGCTTTTTTCCTGCCTACAAACAAAGCCCAACTCGAATGCCTTGGGACCGAATTTTACCAATAGGTGATAGTAGCGGCACTCAATCTCCTGTCAGTTTTGGCGGTTTTGGCTCAATGGTGCGACACCTAAAGCGTCTTACTGAGGGAATTGATGAAGCCCTAAAAGGTGATTTTCTCAGCCGAGATGCCCTCGCCCAGCTACAACCCTATCAACCCAATATTGCTGTTACTTGGATGTTCCAACGTGCTATGAGTGTTGGTATCGAGCAACAGCTAAATCCCAATCAAATTAACCAACTCCTAACAGGTGTCTTTCAATCTATGGCACAATTAGGAGACGATGTACTTCGCCCATTTCTCCAAGACGTTGTGCAATTTTCTGGATTATCGAAAACTTTACTATTAACCTCTCTGACTAAACCAGGAGTAGTAATTCCAGTGATTCCTCATGTGGGGTTGACAACTCTATTAAATTGGATGGTGCATTACATCAATCTGAGTATTTACAGCATTTTGTATAAATTAGGACAGATTTTCATGAAACCAGTGAAAATATTACCATCAATAGCTCAATATTATTACCACCGTTGCCTAGACGCATGGCGTTATGGCTCTGGAGGTGATTATTAATTAGTTGTTGGTTGTTAAATAACCAACAACAAATAACAAATAATAAATAACAAATAACAAATAACAAGCATGAAATTAGTAAAGCGCTTGATTTTTGCTCGGCGCAAAATTAGCATCACCACCAAATTTGCTTTCTCATTTATTGCCCTCCTCCTGTTAATTGGGATTGTGGCACTAACCGGTTTTTTTTCTCTACGGCAGATACAAAATGAAACAGAAAAAGTAATATTAACTAGTATTGAAGTCCAGCGTGAAGGTTTCAGGATGGATGCCGCATTAAGAAATGCTCGTCGATTAGAAACCGAGTTTTTTGTCCAATGGCCTAATATTAGTTCTTCCAGTACCAGGCTTAATAATTTTCGTCAGTCACACCGCCAGGAGATTGACAAGGTACTCGATATTAGTAGCGAATTACAAGAGATTTTAGCTAATGCACAGGAAGGCATTGGTAAACGCCGCAGTAATCAAAAGTTAGTGGAATATGCAGAAATTGTCGAACAGTATTCCCGCAGTTTTCAGGAAACTATTGCTTGGGTAGGCAATTTGGGAATTGATAATGTCGGCGTTTTAGAACAACTAGACCAAAATTCAACTCTTTTAAGCAGTAGGCTCCAACTTGTTGATAGTCCAGAATTGATTACTTTATTTCAAGAAATGAAGTCTAATGAAAAGGAATATTTGTCAACCCGTCAGCCGCCTAAAATGGAGTTGATGTATCAAGCAGCACAGCGACTAAGCGATCGCATTTCGGTTAGTGCTAAATTAGATACTATACAACGTACCCAAGCATTAAAGTACTTGGATAATTACCTGTCAGTTGCGAGAGATATCGTGAAACTAGACGGCGAAATCCAGGATAAAATTCGTAACTTTGACCAGCAAGCAGAAGCATTATCCAACAAATTAGTCGATATTGCCAACGCCGAAGCAAAGCGTACCTATTCAATTATTGCTCTAACTAGTCGTGCTGCCACAATATTATTAATTATAGCCGTTGCTATCGCCTTAATTGCTGCTGTAACAATTGCTAAACAATTTGCTTCTGCCTTAAGAAATTTGGCAATTGAACAAGCTAAGTCAGAAAGGCTACTACTAAATATTTTACCAGAGCCAATTGCCCAGCGATTAAAGCGGGAGGAATTGACAATTGCCGATCATTTTTCTGAAGTGACTGTTTTATTTGCAGATATTGTTGGTTTTACTGAATTAGCTTCTCAAACATCTCCCATCAAGTTAGTTGAAATTCTTAATGAAATTTTCTCAGAATTCGATCATCTTACCGAAATCCATAGTTTGGAAAAAATCAAGACTATTGGTGATGCTTATATGGTGGTAGGAGGATTGCCCATGCCCATGGCGAATCATGCCGAAGCAATCGCGCAAATGGCGTTAGATATGCAAATAGTTATTCAGCAATTCTGCCAAGAAACGGGTAAATCGTTTAATATCCGGATTGGGATTAATACTGGACCAGTAATTGCGGGTATTATTGGTACAAAAAAGTTTATTTACGACTTGTGGGGAGATACAGTAAATATCGCCAGTCGCATGGAATCCCACGGTTTACCTGGCAGAATTCAGGTAACAGAAGACACTTACAAGCTATTAAGACATCAGTATCGATTTGAAGAAAGGGGACGTATTCAAGTCAAAGGGAAGGGAGAGATGAATTGCTATTTACTGAAGAACAAAAAAGTTATTCGTTATTAGTTAATTGCTAATTGCAGATTTACCAAGTACGCAATAGAAACCCGGTTTCTTTGAGAAACCCGGTTTCTTTATACCATACATACCTGAAAATTGCGAATAAATCTATCCCAATCCATCTAAATTCGCCATTCCTAACACAAACATCTCGCCTGTGACACGAAGTAAGCAACTCATTAATAGCATTAAGTTTATTCTATAGCCGCCAAAAAGATTTTACTCAAAGGATGCTCAACCAACTCATTGAGTATTTCAGTTCCCGCTTCTTTCACACCATTCATGATCGTAGCTTTCAAAGGAGAATTCCCTTCCATCTGCTTAATTGCAGCAGCAACCACAATCACTTTTTCTAATGGCGTATTTGTCGGATAAATTGCCGTTAAGTCTTGTAATAATTTCTTAATTTCTTCAGTTACTTCCGACCATTTTGATCTTGATAAATCTCGCTCAATTCCCTTGAGTATTTGCTCAACCTCCATAATCTCTTTAGGTAAATTAGCCGGGGGATAATTATTATTGGCAACCTGGGGTAATGGTGAACTTTTTTCTATCCCTTGTGACGAATTAAATGATGCTGCTTGAGGTGGTTCTGGAATTGTCTCTATCCTTTGTAACCAATTAGGTGATACTGGTTGGGTTGACTCAGTAAATTTCCCTACCTCTTGTGACAAATTAGGTGATATAATTGGATTTTGAATAGCTTCACTTGGCTCTGGTATTTCTACTAATGTTGGCGACCAATTGGATGAATTTGCCTCAATAGCTACATCATAATTTTGCACAGAAGTAACTGGATTGGGGTTTGTTAAACCAGCCTTATTTAGACTATTGCGTAAGAAATTAATAAACTCCCCAGGAGCAAAGTTCCCCTGTGCCGGACGACGTTCCTCCTCACCGATTCCTATATAAACATAGTCGCAAATTACATCAGTCAAATTTACCTCACTATTTGTTTGCCAGCTATCCAGACAAACTCCCGTCAATATCGCTTTACTAAAGTCAGTTTTCAGTGCTTGAATTTTTTCTAAATTAGCACCACTGAGGTTTGCCATTCTCAGATTAGCCTCACTCAGATTTGCCAATCTGAAGTTAACCTCACTCAGATTAGCACCACTAAGATTTGCCATTTTTACATTGGCCTCACTCAGATTTGCTCCAGTGAGATTAGCGACTTTCAGGTTAGCCTCACTCAGATTAGCCCAAGTAAGATTTGCCTCAATTAGGTTAACCAACATCAAATGTGCCCCACTCAAATCTGTACCCGCTAAATTGGCTTGATTTAGGGTTGTCCCTCTCAGATTTGCCCCTCTAAGATTAGCACCTCTAAGATTAGCACCTGTGAGATCTGCCTCGCTAACATTTGCCATTCTTAAATCTGTCTCACACAGGTATGCTCCTGTCAAGTTAACGTGATTGAGATTTGCCCTACTCAAGTCAGCGCCACTAAGATCTGGCACTATCAGATAATTACTTTCTCGCCATTGATTCCAACCCTCTACTCCTTGTTTAAGTAGAGCAATATGTCGATCGTCTGCCATTGCTAGTCTATCCTTTTTTTACTATTTTAGATCACTAACTTTGCGAACCTTTGCGCCTAACTTTGCGTTCACGTAGTGTAGCGAAGCGCCACCTTTTCGTTAAAAAATATTAGCCTAATTCTCCCTTCCCCAAAGCCATCACTGCATTTTGACCCCCAAAACCAAAACTAAAACAAAGAACCCCCCGTACCTGACATTGACGTGGATTTCTGACAAAATCCAAATCAAACTCCGGTTGACTCAATCCCACACAAGGTGGTAAGATTTGATGTTTCAAAGCCATCAAACAAAATGCCGCACCAATAGCGCCAGATGCACCCAATGTATGAGCCGTGCCTCCCTTAGTTGAACTAACTGCAACTCCATGAGAAAATAAATGTTGAATTATCTGCGCTTCATTCTGGTCATTTAACCGAGTACCTGTCCCATGAGCGTGGATATAGTCAATATCACTTGGGGACAATTTACTCCGCTCTAAACATTGTTTAATTGCCAAAATTCCACTACTGCCACTTGACTGAGGCGTACTTATATGATAAGCGTCACAAGTCAAGCCAAACCCTAACACCCTTCCGTAAATCGGCACCCCTCGACTTTTGGCTAATTCAGCCGACTCCAACACCAAAACCGCCGCACCCTCTCCTAAAACCAATCCTTCCCGCTGCCGATCAAAGGGATATAGCCCAGTTTTTGCCAAAGCCCCCATTTTGTCAAATCCTGCCAAAGTTAGGGGGGTAATTGGCGCTTCCACAGCTCCCGCAATTACTTGCTGACATTCACCATTTTGAATCAATTCAAAGCCGCGAGCAAGCGCCCAAATCCCCGTTGCACAAGCCGCCATTGGTGCGAGTACTACCCCAGTTGAGCCAATTTGACGTACAGTTGCGATCGCAGCCTGATGAGGTAGCATCTCCAACCAATCCTCTAGCATAGGGAGTAGCCCAGCGGATGCCGTATTGGGAAATGGGGAATTGATTTGTTGTTTTTCTGCGATGAGTCTCCGTGCCAACTTCTCCCACGAAGCCTGACAACCGCGACTTGAGCCAATAACTACACCACAATCTGCTATCGGTATTTCCAGATTTGCATCCTCAATCGCATCTGCCACGACTAAGTGAGTCAGGCTTTCCAAGTCTGTTGGTACTCGATTAATCATTCCTAGGGGTAGAGATGGTAAATCAGCAAAAGGCTGATACTGCCCAATCCCCGATTCATTCTTGAGCAAACTGCGCCAACTCGACTCCAGATTACCCAAAGCCGAGATCAAACCAATACCAGTAACGACTACATCCACCCTATCGTCAATCAATTTTATGTTATACTCAATAAATTCATCAAATCTTTACATTATCTTCATCGTATCTTCACATATCCCCTTGCATCTGGGAGACTAAAAATCTTTAATGAGGGAATAGTTATTTATGGTTGGTTATTTGTTCTTAGTTGTATTCGCCGGAGAGCAATACACCATATCGGTACTCCGATTGGTGTCGGGATGG
>NZ_JAMZMM010000563.1 GCF_024178385.1 Limnofasciculus baicalensis BBK-W-15
CCCCTAACCCCTGGACATCTAATTATCCCAATTGCAGTTACTTATTTAAAGCTCGTGCAAATTCCGCATTTTTCAGAATCAAATCATCTTATGGTAAAATCGCTGTCTCATCACAGCGATCGCGAATTGGTGACTCTGTTTCAACGCTATCCGGAGCAGGGTAAATACTTTGTTACTATTTTCTGTCGCTATAGCCCGATTGTCTATACCTTAGTTCGACATTCCGCCCATTCGCCTGTACAGGCAGATTACCTCTTTGCCATGACTTGGCGGCATGTCTTCTACGAGTTACGGGGACTGGATTTGCGGGAAGAGCCTACCACTGATGCTAATTCTTTCCAAAACTGGTTGATCAATATGACAGCCATCTGTATTAACCAGGCTGATTTGCCGCCTGTGGAGTCTATTCACTATCATCTTAAATCTGCCCCGCCTCCGTTATGGTGTTATTTGGAACAAGCTTTAGATCAACTCCCCCCTACCTTAAGATTGATGCTTCTCATGGCTCAGACATTCCACTGGAGTGAAACTCGTATTGCTGCTTATCTCCAAGCTGAGGGTGAGACGATTTCACCGCAAAGCGTGAGAGTGCAGCTTCAGCAAGGCTATCAGTTATTGGAATCTGGCTTACCATCGGATATTGCTGTCATTTATTTGGGTGAAGAGGTGGTTCAAACTTCCAGAGAGTCTGAGTTAGTGGGATCATTAGCAAACGGAGTAATCCGTAGTTAATGTGAACCAATCGCCTATTAATTTAGGAGCCGTTATTTGAGTCACCATACCCTAGAGTTCGCTAGCTCTAGGCTCTATGACTACTGATTAAACAATCTTCAAGGATAGTGTCTTTAGTGTAAAAAGCTCAGATAACAACGATGAAGCAAACATTACCCCGCCAGGGAGAAATCTAAATGTCTAATTACGTTCTAGTTCTTGATCCGAATAAACAACCACTAGATCCAGTTCATCCAAGTACAGCACGATTATTGCTGAATCAACAAAAAGCTGCTGTATTTAGACGCTTCCCCTTTACGATTATTTTAAAAGTTGCCAACAGTAATAGACCTACTCAACCAATTCAGCTAAAAATCGATGCCAAAAAGCCCGAACTTTTAAAGAAGATATTATCCCAAGCTAATCGGTTAATCCGGGTGATATCCTCTATGGCGATTCCTTTGGCAATTGCCACCCTTCACACGTCGGTACTCCTTTGGAGTTTCCCTGCTTTGAGCCAAAATGCTCCTAATAGCAGACAGAAACTTGATTTGGAAGAACAACTTCAGATTCCCTTAAATAATGGTATCGAAGGTGAATCCAGAGATGAGGCAGATTTGCTACTCCGTTTGGGAGGACAAGCGCAACGGAGTGGTAATGTGGAAAAGGCGATCGCGTATTGGCAACAGGCACGGGATCTTTATCAACAAATTGGTGATTTTGAGGGGCTTGGTCTGGCTTATGATTATTTGGGTCTGACTTATGCTAATTTGGGACGCTATCCCGATGCTGAAGAAGCACTGCGCCGTCGTTTGGGGGTTGCTCGCTATCTGAAAGATTTCGGCGGGCAAGTTTTTGGTTTAAATAATTTGGGAAGTCTCTTACTCCAATCTGGAAATCTGGAAGTAGCTTCAGCTACTTTTATCGAAGCATTGAATATTGCCCGCACTGTTAAGAATCGAGAGGGGGAAGGGCTAAGTCTAAATAATCTGGGTTTAGTAGCGGCACTTGAAGGGAATTATTTAGAGGCGATTAAGCATTATCAAGCTGCTTTAGGATTGCGTCGTCGCTTGGGAGATTCTTTGGCAGAAACGAATACCCAAAATAATTTGGCAGATGCTTATTTCGCCCTTAATCAATACCGGGATGCTGCAATCGAATATGGGGTTGCTCTACAATTAGCTAAAGACAGCCGCGATATTCCTAATCAGTTTCGCGCTTTGCGAGGGATGGTCAAGTCTTACAGTATAGTAGGTCCAGAGTTGCTGGCTTTTAAATACCTTGAGCGACACTTCGCTCTGGCTCAAGAGCAACAAAACCAACGGGAGGAGCTGATTTCCCTGCGGTTATCTGCCCAACTGTACAAAGCCAAGGGGGATTTAGCTAATGCTCGCATTTTTTATGAACGTGCGATCGCGTTGGCGAATGGTTTGGGTGATTCGGGGGAAGAAGCTTTTTTGCGCAACGACTTGGCTCAAATCCTGTTTGAAAGGTAACCTACATACAGCAGATTGCAAGTTTATGAAGTACACCTCAGAAACCGGGTTTCTCTGCACCGAACATACCTTAAAATTACTGCTACTGTACCTTATAGCAGCGGTTACCGCTGGATCAAAAAAAGGTTTATACACTAAATCAGTAGCATACAGTTAGCACAACGTTATATCGTGAACTACCTAAAAGACAAACTGGGCAGTGAATTTGATATTACCAGTAATGGCTCAATTATCTTGGATGGCTATGGCAAAGCCAGTGGAATGCTTTTTGATATAGTTGTTACAAAAGGAGGTAAAAGTGTGGGAATTGAGGTTAGTTTTCAGGTAACCACCAACAGCACAATAGAACGAAAAGCAGGACAAGCAGCCGAAAGACAATTTCTTATGAATGCTGCTGGTAATCAAATAGCCTATGTAATTGATGGGGCTGGCAATTTCCAACGCGCTGCTGCTATCTCTACAATTTGCCAACATAGTGATTGTACCGTTGCTTATTCTGATAGTGAATTTGATGTTTTAGCTGATTTTATACGTGAGAGTGTTAAATGATTCGTTTTATCGATCTTTTTGCAGGCATAGGTGGAATGCGCCTCGGCTTTG
>NZ_JAMZMM010000564.1 GCF_024178385.1 Limnofasciculus baicalensis BBK-W-15
TGCCTTTCATCCCCGGACTCAAGTCACGGGGTTTTCAGGCTATTTTCTTATAAATCTAACTGGGGTGCTAGGATTCGAACCTAGGAATGGCGGGACCAAAACCCGCTGCCTTACCACTTGGCTACACCCCAATGATGTCACCTTGCTTATCATAACACTAAGGGAGGGGAATTTGTCAAGTATTTTTTATTGGGGTGTAGGGTGTAGGGAGTGGGGGAAGAGAGTTTTGAGTTTTGAGTTTTGAGTTTTGAGTTATAGCAACCGCCACAACGGTTAGGACACAGAGAGATTGGTAGGGGTGTTCGCGTAGCGTTCTCGCAGAGTAGCAAGAGGGCAACAAACCCAAAATATTTATATCCTCTTGCTTCACCCTTCCCTCACTATTGATGCCCTAACTGCCTTGTCTATTGCTATAAAACTCTCCCTTGTCCCCCTTGTCCCCCTTGTCTCCCTTGTCTCCCTTGTGTCCCTTATCCCCACTCCCCGGAATAGTTCTCAGTTTTCAATTAAAACTTAAAACTCAAAACTCAAAACTCCCCACTCCCCTATGCTGGATAAATCCGCAAGCGACGATTGGGTTCATTGCCGAAACTATCGGACTTGAGACGGTAGTGTTCCACTAACTCGTGCTGCATCTTCCGTACTTTAGGCGATCGCGGTAATAATTCCACAGGTTGTCCTTTGGGAAGTACAATCTGTTCGACGGCTAAACGTGCTTCTTCAAGTGCCTCTATTTCGTCGTCAGAACCACTATTGGTAAATAACCGCAAATCGATAGTATCTGTCAATTCAGGGTCATCCATGTGCAACATCCGCCGCAAGACGCGGGCAATCTGTGGGATGGTGCTAGTTTTCACCGCATAAATTGGGATCTGACGCGCCCTGGAAATTGACCGCAGTTTGGAATGATTTTTAACGTGCGATCGCAAACCCAAGACTACATCAGCACTATCCATGTCTTTTGTCAAGACTACGGGTAAATCTAGAACCTCAATTACTTGCTCCAATTGATGGCGGCTCACCCCATAAGGATAAACATGCAACGGTAAATCCTCACTACTAGCTGTCGCTGCTAGTGGTAGCCTGTTTTTCTCTAAAAGTTCTGGCTGATACCAGGATTCATTGAGCAACTGTTCAAAATCGCTGTTTTCCGCTTCCCGTGGAGCGATTTGCCGAGACATGGGTTTCATCTGTCCGGATGCCCGCCAACCTGTTGGTTTGTTAGGCACTGCGGAGAGTAAACCTCTCTGTGATACTGGCGGAATCGGTGCATTGGGGAATTCGCGAGTAATCGTTACCTTTCCCCCCTCTTCCGCCGTCCGGACTTGGGGATTGGGTTGATTTCCCCGCAGTAAAGAATCCACAGTATCAGAAAGGTTTTCATGGATAATCCAGCTTTGCCTTTCCAGCATTTCTACCCCAATTTCAAAAGTGGGGGGTGCTTTCCGCTCTAAAACTGTTTTCTGAGAGCCACGTCGCCGAGCTTCATCATCACCTAATGTAACAGCCTGAATCCCCCCGACTAAATCGGAAAGGGTAGGATTTTTAATTAGGTTTTCAATCCGGTTTCCATGAGCAGTCCCGACTAACTGTACACCTCTTTCTGCAATAGTTCGAGCTGCTAAGGCTTCCAATTCCGTACCAATTTCATCAATAACAATAACCTCTGGCATGTGATTCTCCACTGCCTCAATCATCACTTGATGCTGTAATTCCGGACGAGCAACTTGCATCCTTCTGGCACGCCCTATAGCAGGATGAGGAATATCACCATCTCCAGCAATTTCATTGGAAGTGTCAATAATTACCACTCGTTTTTGCAAATCATCTGCTAAAACTCTGGCAATTTCTCGTAATGCAGTAGTTTTCCCGACACCGGGACGACCTAATAGTAAAATGGATCGTCCAGTTTCCACTAAGTCATTAATCATTTCGATAGTGCCAAACACTGCTCTACCAACACGGCAGGTTAAGCCAATAATCTCACCGGGACGATTACGAATGGCACTAATTCGGTGCAATGTCCGCTCAATTCCAGCGCGATTATCACCACTAAAATGACCTACTCGCTCAACACAATAGTTAAGTTGTGCTACAGTTATGGGCGTTTGCGAAAGGTAGTCTGCCCCATTAGGAAAACGCACCTCTGGTAATCGTCCCAAATCCATCACCACCTCAATCAAACTATCTCGCTGTGGATGTTGTTCCACTAAAGAGCGAATCTCGTTGGGCAGAATATCCAGTAATTTCTGGAGATCGTCTACCATCTGCATTCTGTTTGAAGTTATATTTTTTTCCACGACTGGCGATTCTCGATTAGATGACTGGTGTTGAAGGTCAGAGTTAATGCCGTGATTCACCATATTATCGGATTAAAAACAGCGATTGCTGTTAGGCTCAGTGGGCGTTATTTGAAATTAAATTGTGGCTAAATCATGGAGATTGATTTGATTTGATATGATTTGCCTGAAAAATATTTTGATAGATCATTGTTTTATTCATCCTCTTTTTTAAATTAATCAAAAACTCAACATTCCAACTCGCCCGATTTCAACTGGGAAACCAAGGAATGAGCTGTTGCCACAGCTTCCCAAAGTAAGTCAGGAAAATCTTCGAGATGTCCTGGGGAATTACTTTGATGGAATACTCGATTAGTATGGATAGTTTCCTCATTAATTTTTTCTAATTGGTCTAAAATTGGCGACAGTAAAACACGAGCATAGCTACCGTAAGCGACACCTGCTACATGGGTTTTTTGGAGTGGGTTTTTTGGAGTGGGTTTTTTGGAGTGGGGGGACAAGGGGGA
>NZ_JAMZMM010000118.1:0-10400 GCF_024178385.1 Limnofasciculus baicalensis BBK-W-15
TAATCGCAAAGGTACGCAAAGAGGGGAAATAAGGAGATTGGTTGGTGGTAATTTTGCGATCGCATTTGGTAGCTATTGCTAATATTAAAATTATACACAGTTTATTTTAAAGTAAAACTGTGGCACGTTCCGCTAAAGTCGATCTCTCACCTTTATCTGGTAAATAGCCGATATCTTTACCCATAGGAATCACTGGGCGAGAAATGAGTAAGCGATTGTAAATATGTTCGTTGGCAACTTGATGGAGTCCCGCCGCGATCGCAAGTAGTGTCTTTCCTGTCCCCGCTTTCCCCACCAAAGTAACCAATTGAATGGAATCTCGCAGTAATAAATCGAAGGCAAATTTTTGTTCGCGATTACGAGGTTGAATGTGAGAAATACCGCCATAAGGGACTTTAATTGCAGGTATTAGTTGTTTACTATTCTCATCTGCACTCCCACTCTGCCCAGTGCCAAAGGCAATCGCTAATGCTGTATGGGATGGATTGGCTGAATCGACTAATGTGACTGCTTGATTAGGAAATATTTTGTTATCTAAGGAAATACTACCCTGCTTAAAAAATTGCTCGATTGTGTCACTATCAACCCAGATTTCAGTGGTTCCGGTATATAGTTCATCGAGATCAACCTTATCCGTTTCATAATCCTCAGCCGCCAGCCCTAGGGCATCTGCTTTAATTCTCAGATTGGTATCTTTACTAACTAAAACTACCGGACAATCGCACTGCTGCTTAAGTTCTAATGCTACGGCTAAAATAGCATTATCTCCCCGATCTCCTTCTAATTCTATGGGCAATTCTTTAATGCAATCTTTTGTAATGAGAGCTAAATTCTTTAGGTGTAGGGTGGGCAGTGCCTACTAACCTAAAAATAAGCTTTTGAATCTCTGGTGGCACTGCCCATCCTAGGATTCTTTACTGAATAAGTCGGTACATATTGTGGTAATGGTGCGTTAGCTACCCTTCGGGAACGATCCGCGAACACATAAATAACCCTACAGATTGATGCTAATAATTGACTTAGATCTAATTACCAAACAACAAATAACCAACAACGAAAAACCAATTAACAATTAGCCATTAGCCATTCCACTAACTTATCAATCTCTTGAGTATCGGTAAAATAGTGAACGCAAGCACGAATACAATCTGGATCGCGGATAGTGCGCAACAAAAAGCCTTCCTCTTCCAAAGATGTAACTAATTGATTAGATGATTTACCATTAGTTAAAACAAAGGAAACCAAACCAGATTGGGGAGGGGAAGTTGATAAACAACGGAGTGATTTGATTTCAGATAAACGTTGCCAAAGATACTTACTGAGCTGACAAATTTGCTCGTAACGGGCTTGAGATGTGCCCCATTCTTGATGAAGTGCGATCGCAGCCCGCACTCCCCCATACAAAGGATAAGCTGAAGTAGCCACTTCAAAACGTCGGGCATCGGGTTGCCAGCCAATTGGTTTTCCGGCTTTATCCAGAATAATACCGCGCCAACCAATAAAGGTCGGATTAAGATCTTCTAGTACTTCTGGTTTTATATAAAAACCACCAATACCTTCTGGTGCGCACAACCATTTGTGACAGGTAAAAGCATAGAAATCGGCTCCCAATTCGGTTAAATTTAAGGGCAAACACCCCACAGATTGAGCGGCATCGACTAAAATTCTAATCGGCTGACTATTAGTAGAATAATCGCGACAAGCTTTGACTATTTCTGCTACTGGTAAAACTTGACCTGTATTCCACAAAACATGACTTAATACTATTAATCTGGTGCGAGGTGTGAGATGTTGGAGGATGACTTCTGTGGGATTTCCCTCATTCAAGGTTGCCATAATTGGACAGAAGGAAAATTCTACCCCAAACCGCCGTGCGATTTCCTCGACTGTCGCAATAATACCAGGATGTTCGCAATCGGTGAGGAGAATGCGATCGCCTATTTGCCAGTTAATTCCCCACAGGGCAATATTACAGCCAACTGTGACATCTTCGGTAAGGGCGATTGTTTCTTTGGGCACTGCTAATTCTGAGGCAATTACCTCTCTAGTCCGATCTGCTTCGACGGTCACCCAGTTATTTATTGTATTAGAAAAAGGACCTTGTTCCTGAATATGGTTATAAGCTTTTTGAATAGCATTTAAAGATACCATAGGTAGGGGACCTTGACCGCCAAAGTTAAAATAGGCTTTGTTGGCTAAAGCGGGGAATTGCTGTCGGTGTTGTGCTATTGGTATTGATGCACTACGGGTGATGGTCATATAATTAAGAGAAAAGATATAGTAATTTTCTCATATTTTGCGCCAAATATTAGCTATCTCAAAAATATTATTTCTACAAGAAGCCCGGTTTCTCGGAGAAACCGGGTTTCTTTGCCCCTACTTCATGGAACTGAAAACCGCTATTATAATCATAAATTGGAGTTATCTAAAACACTCAGGATCTGGAAATTATAACATTCATAGCTAGATCTTCAATCTTCAGGATATAGTTATTCAATCAAACAGATAGAATATTACCCTTCTCACCTCTAACCTGTAAAGATTAATTTCCTCAATCCAGATTGACTAAAATTGGTTGACAATTAATATCTACTAACGCCTTCGGTTCATTTGCAGATCTGTCACAAATGCTACTATTGGGTTTAAATAATAACTTCAATCCTTTAGAATTTCCTGGCACTTCAAAAGCCACTTCACCTTGCCGTTTTTCACCCGGACTAATATCACCCGTAGGGCTTTCCACATCCTCTAGTGCCCCCGCCAATAAAGCCACATCATAAGTATTATTTTGACCATCCATCATCGCAAAAGAAATAACAGAAAACTTTTTAGACTCTTGTCCTTTATTAGCAATTGTAGTATTCACTAAAATCCATTTGTGTCCTTGATTGGGTTTAATCACCCCTTTCCCAGGATGTTCCCGCGTTCCATTTACTGTAAATTGTAAGTTTAAGTTTTTATCAGTAATGGAAATAGCATCAGCAATCTTATAAGTATGTTTTGGTGAAGGTGGAATTGAAGAATTTTTTTGAGATGATTGATTCCTTGAAGTGGACTCAGATTCAGTATTTAATTGAGGAACATTCCGATCTGAACAGCCCATAAATAGTGCGATTACGATCGTTATCGGTGTCGAAATAATATGTTTAATCAATTTCATATTCATATATAACAATCATCTTAAATTATCAATTAATATTTGAACAAACAACCAATAACAAACAACCAACAACCAATAACAAACAACAAACAACCAATAACCAATCACGTCCCCAACATCTGCAACTTATATAAAGCCGCATACAAACCATCAAGATCTAAAAGTTCCTCATGAGAGCCAGACTCTACCAACTCCCCTCGCTTCAGTACTAAAATTCGATCTACATTGCGGATAGTTGAAAGTCGGTGAGCAATAATAATAGCAGTACGTTGGATTAATAGTCGATCCAATGCTTCTTGAATCAAAGCTTCCGTTCCCACATCTAAACTAGCTGTAGCCTCATCCAATACCAAAATTTTCGGATCGCGAATTGCAGCACGAGCAAATGCTAATAACTGCTTTTGCCCCCCAGAAAGATTAGTTCCCCTCTCCCGCAATTGGGTATCATATCCTTCAGGAAGCGCTTCAATAAAACTGGCAACATTTGTCACCCTTGCTGCGGAGTGAACCTCCTCAATTCCATAGTTTTCTCCCAATGTAATATTACTCTTCACATCCCCAGCAAACAGAAACCCATCTTGAAGAATCACACCCATATAACGTCGAAGTTCGACCTGCGGTACATCCCGAATATCAATTCCATCCACTAAAATTCGCCCTTGTGTGGGTTCATATAACCGACATAAAAGGCGAATAATTGAACTCTTCCCCGCACCTGTAGGACCAACTAATGCCACCTTTTCCCCAGGATTAATTGTAAAGTTCAAGTCTTTGATCGCATATTCATCTGACTTATAAGCAAACCAAACATGTTCAAACCGAATTTCTCCCGATTGTGGAGAAGTTTGAAGCCCGAATTCTGAAGCATCAATTTTCCCATCTCCTCTTCTCCTTTTCCCCCCCATCTCCACTTCTGGATCGCGAATTTCAATCGGCTCATTCAAAATATCAGTAATCCGCTCAATTGCCGTAAATCCAGCTTGGAGCATCGTGAATTTCTCAGCAAAGCGGCGGAGAGGATCGAATAAACGCTGGGCGTAGAGAATAAAAGCAGACAATACACCAAAACTGAGAGTATTTCCCAGAACAAATAAACCACCTAACCACAATACAGCCGCGATCGCAACCAAGCTAATCCATTCCAGTGTTGCCGAAACTGCTGAATCGTGAAAGATAGTTTTATCTACTTCGATAATATAGCGATTATTCACCGCACGGAACATTTCGGTATTGAATTGTTCGCGGCGGAATAGCTGCACAATATTAATCCCCATAATATTTTCTTGCAGCATTGAGTTGAGGGTGCCAAGTTCATCCCTCGCTTTGTAGTTAGCTTTACGATATTCCCGTTGGAAGTAAATAATTAAACCAGTCACCGGAAATAGCATAAAAACCAACAGTAATGCCAATTGCCATTGCACCCAAAACATGGTAAGCGCGATCGCAATCATAGAGAGCATGTCGCCGATAATACCAATTGCACCTGTAGAGAATACCTCACCTAATGCTTCCACATCACTAGTAAGTCGGGTAATTAACATCCCCACAGGTGTTTTATCAAAAAACCGTAGAGCAAGGGAAGTAACATGGTGAAATAAATCTTCGCGAATATCAGCAGTAATTTGTTGCCCCAGCTTCACTACCAAAAATCCCTGTACCGCCACAAATACTAGTCTAATTAAGACAGTTAGTAACAATAAACCGATGAGAATATTAACCCCTTCTTGTAAAGGACGATTTTGGAGAAAAAACCAAGTTTGCTCTTCCTGGCGAATTAAGGATATGGATTGTCCAATAATTAATGGTTGTACCGCACTGGCTACAGACAGGGGTACAAGTAACGCCATAGACGCAAATAACAAACGCCCAGTGCGACGGGCATAGGGTAGTAGTTTCAGAAATAGTCGCCAGTCATTTTCGCGATGCTTTTCCCGGCGATTTGACTTTGTTGGAGGTGATACGCTTGTCATGCCAAACCCTGGTGTGGTAGTTTCTGCCTGTTTTTAGCTTAACAGGATAATTAACCCGGATTTAGGATAAATTATAGATCCTGCTCCCCTTGCGCTAAAGATTACCTATCTCTTCCTTTGTGCCTTCGTGCCTTCGTGGTGTATTAAATACTTATTCTTCCATCGTCAAACTATTTCTTCTTCTCGCTAAGTAATGTCTGTGAAGTCTTCTCCCTGTGCCAATTGAGTTTGAATATCTGGCATCTTTCTCACTTACCCATGGCTAGTCTCTGCCAAATCTAGTATGGCTTTAATTTAGCATTTATTTTTGGCGATGGCGAAGTTTGACAACCTGATTAGCTTGAGCGATATTGTCTAAGCAACTTTTTCTACCTTTTCTAGAGAAGACAAATTAACTACCATCGGCTCAATATCTTGCTTTTTGTCGCGTTGAAGGAACTCATTTTCTGTTATAATCATTAGCTCAATTTCTAATTACTTGGGTAAAAGCCAAAGACTCTATTGCTAGAAAGGACGGTAATTTTTTGATACTGAACTACCTATTCAAGGTGCGGAACTGCTTCCATAATACCAGGTGCTGCCCGGACCAATAGAGAGTACATTCTGTCCAGGTGTAAAGAGGAGCCAGTTTTCAGATCCTTCTTCTGAAGAATCTGAGTAAATTGAAAAAGTGCGCAGCACAATCCTATTTTCAAAAGTAAAGATAGTATCCCAAGCTGGAGGAAGTACTTCAATGGACTGAAGGGCTAAACCTTCCATGGACTTAACTGCTGCTTCCATTTGCTCTCGTGAGTCTTCACAAGCAGCCAGAACTTGATCGCCCTTCTGTAAACGCCAAGCACACATATAGATCCATAAATGCCATTCGCCACGAGCTGGTAAGCGTTTTCCTTTATGTGAAAATTTTCTGGGAATAGGAGTACCAAAGTCGAAAGTAATAAAGCTGCCAACTCCGATAGACACATCCCAAGGTTTCTGTCCCAGTAACGGTGCAATGTGGGTTTGAATTTCGTGAATCTCTGTTTCTGTTATGGTCATAATGTTAAAAACTTTACTATATGTTCTTTCTTGTGAATTGGTAGACTGCGTATCTATCCAAATAGCAGCGGGCACTCAATCACCCCAAGTCGTTCGGGGGGAAAAGGTCGATTGCTCTATCAGCTTCCGCACTTGGATACTCGGTTTTGAGTTGCTCCAGCAGAAAGAAGAGACGATTTTGCCAAGTAACAGATTCGTAAGTGCAGTCAGAAGCAAACTTATAAAATAAGCTGAATGCCTCATCAATCTCACTGCCCAAAAATTGTCGGACAAAGCTAGGTTTCCCTGTAATAACTAGATAGTCAAGTTTTGTGCAAAGAATAACCCAGTCAGGTTTTCCAGCAAAAATCGCGAACCAAAAGCCGCCACATTTTCGATTGAATTCCTCAACTGATTCAGCAGTTGAAGGGATAATGAATGCGGCGGGAAAATCATTAAGTTTCTCCAAGGGAACTGCTATGATTTCTCGATATCCATATTCTAAGACACAATCCAACAGTTTATCTCTGTCATCTCCACTGAAGTGGTCACCACTTTCTACAGGAACAGCAACCCAACCGCTCTGCTTGATCAGTAACAAGTTGTCTTCACGGGAAATATCTACAACCTTAGAGAGCTTTTTCTGAATCTCGTTGACACTTTCAGAGTTAACAACAGGATGAAAAAAAATCCACTCATCATTGCTCATATCTTACTCAACTTTCTACCTATATCTGATCTTGATATGTCTTCTTACACCAGGTCGATCTATCTGTATAGTTGGGAGATCCTCTCTACTCTTGGAATGAATAACAGTTGTCGATCTGTCAGGTAGTTCTGCTGTCCTAGTTCCACCACCTCTATCCTTGACGGTTGCTCCAAGCTTTCCAGTCAGCTCATCGAAGTCTCTATTAGCCTCTTCTTCACCACCACTCTTACTATAGATTTTTGATTTTGAACTATCGTTTTCTAGAGTAGCTCCTTCCAGAAGCTCTTCAATTGCATCGTCTACTCTCTCTTTAGATTCACCTTCATCAGACTGACTTTCAGAGTAGAAAATAGTGTCTCGAAGATAATCTTCAATAGTTTGACGAAATTTTTCAAGTATGCCACGAGCAATACCAGCGCCTTGACTGAGCTTATCGATAATCTTATCAGTCACATCACTAGCGGTATCAGTAACCCAGTCAACGGCAATAGTACCAAGTTCAGTAAGATTGCCCGTGATATCTTTCCAGTTAATAATCAATCCTGTCGCACCGACAATAACTAGAATTGTCCCAATTGCTAGGGGAATCGTTATTACTCCACCATCAACGGAGGAAATTCATCGCTCTCGTTGTCTGATAGTTGAATAAGTTTGGCGTACTTTACAAGTAAATCAACTGAGTAGGGATAATGGGCAAGAAGTTCCTGAACCAATTTTAGAGCTAAGTTATAGTCTCGCTGTTTGTGGAGTTCACTCACTCTATATATGGCATCTTGAAATTCCCCTATATCCATATTAATAAGATGAATTGCTTGATAATGCGCCGACTGAGTGTTGGGACAATCTCGAAAACAGATCCTGACTTGTAGTTGTCATGCCTTATTTCCATATTCTCTTCCTTAGAGTGAGATAGCCTCTCAACGCCAGGAACTATCCACCCTTAGCTTGATGCAGCTTTCTCCTGTTAAGGTGACAGGAGAAAGCTGCATTTAGCATCTAAATGCGATCTGCTTGCAACAGCGCAACGCGATCGCACTACCGATAACAGACAGACGGCGCTTATCTGGGTACTTTTGCTCCATGTAAGACAGTTCCATTTTCAGGATCTAGTTCCTCCAGCCAGCCATCTTCCCAAAGTACTAGCAAGGAATTACCATGCTTTGCCAACGCCACAGGCTGCATTTTCTTTGGAGATAAGCGAGTTGCTCCTGGCCAACGGAACACGCCTTCGCTGGTAGCCCCAACAATACTGTCGTTAATTGCCAGTAATGCCAAAACCTGTGGACTATCTGGCTCAAAGGTTGCCACTGACTTGCGAGTGCCGTCCTTTGGGTTAATTGCCCAGATACCAGCACCATCTGCTACTAAAGCCTCTGTACGGAGCGAAGCCAGCGCTGTAGCCGGACCTTTTGCCAAGGGAATGGTACTTTGTTCGCTACCCTCGATCCATCGTAAACTATCTTTAGCACCGCGATCGATGGCCAAAATCCACCCATCCCCACAAGCAAGCTCGTCAATCTGACCAGCACTCTCTAGCGGAATGGGTGTTAATTTACCAGTTGCGTCAACACGCCGGAGTTCCCCAGGTTGCAAAAACACGCGGTCTTCTTTCTCTGAACTCTTGTTGGTTGTGTCTCGGTTAGCTCCTGCCACAACCAGATCGTCTCCCTGAGCGCAGATGGCTGTAATTCTTCCCTTAAATGGCTTTACTGAGAAACGTGGCTTTTGTGCGATCGCATCCCATCGCTTGACTGTTAGGTCCCATCCCCCTGTAGTGGCAAAATCCCGACCTATTGCCACCGCTTTTGGGCTATCTTCATGAGCCTTAATTGCTGAACCAGGGGACTCAGGCCACTGCCAAAATAGTAGGGAACCGCTACGATCTGCAACAAGAATCACCTCTCCGTTACTAGCCAGAACAGCAGGAGAATAAGGGAGTCCTAATGAGGATGTTTGAGATAAGGTCATATCGCCTCTTAATTCCCCCATACAGTTTGTGAGGATAATTCCGATCCCTACAACAACCGCTAATAGCCAGATTGATGTTCGTATCTTGCCCATAATTATCTAAGTCGAGCTTATTCGCCGACACCTTTTTTACCCAGTTCCATAAATAGGCTCTTACGGATGATATCCAACTGGTTGTCTGAGAGCTTGTCAATTCCCGGTCCAGTGATATTGCGGGTACTGCCTGATGCCATCAGGTTATTGGCATCAGTGTCTTCATGGGGCAAACCGAGAGTGTGACCGAGTTCGTGGGCGAAGGTATCCTGGGCGCGATCTTGAGTATTGACTACTACCGAAGTGCGATCGTCTAACATATTGGTGAGATGATCCTTAGTCAGTGCCTCACCCCGTGAAGAAGGCATCGAAGGAACCCAGTAACCTGTTATTCGACCCTTAGTGCGGTTTTCTTCCATCAGCTTCAATTCTTCAGCCGTAGCTTGGTTTGTCGTAAACTCATCTAATTCCGTATCGCCACCAAGAAGCGTCTTCGTAGTCATCTCACTAATATCTACATGATTACCCTTTTCAATTTCAATTCCATGGGGATTGTAAATTTCATTGGCGCGTTTGAAATCATCTTCTATTGTATTCGTTGCAGGTTTCAGTAATGTCGTAGGTACTACAACTTCTTCACTGAGGTTGGCTACGGTATTCAAAATCTCCCAGAAATCCAATTTGGATAACATCTCTAAGAAAGCACCACTTTTGATCGCTTCCTTCAATATTTCTCGGAAATCATCGCCCTTCAATTGGAAAAGGAGCTTCTTCGCCTGAGCTGCTTCTTCTGGAGTCATTGCTGCTCCTTTGGCAAAGATTTCTTGCAATTCTGCCTTAGTAATCAGAACCTTCACCACATTACCAATTGCTGAAGCTGCATCTCCCACTGCTGATACTGCATCTGTCAGCCAATCTCCATGAATATCGGTGGTGCTTGATTGGGACACTGGGACTGTCTCAACTTGATTTGCTACTGCATCTGTTTCATCCTCAGAAGGATCTTTTGGATGACTATTCAGCTTCGTTTGAATGGGTTTTGTGAGTTTAGGCTGCACCGCACCACCATTCTGCTGCACCACATGTGTCAATTCATGCGCCAGCAACTCCTGTCCCCCCTGACTCCCAGGATCGTATTGCCCTTGGCGAAAGAATATATCCTGCCCCGTAGTAAATGCACGAGCCTGTATCGATTGATTAAGTTGATCCGATTGCCCATCAGTATGAACCTTCACCCCACTAAAATCTGCCCCAAATGCCTCTTCCATCGGTTCTCGGATATTCTCCGAAAGGGATTGTCCGCCACCTCTGGCACTTTCGATGGAATTTTCCAAATCTGGTGTAGCAGCCGTACCACCAACTCCTGACTTGCGCTGTACCATCAACTTGGCTTGAAGTGGTTCCTCTTCTTCTTCTGGCGGCATTTCATCCCGTTGAATTGCACCTGATTCTAATTTAGCTTGAAGGGGTTCCTCTTCTTCTTCTGGTGGCATTTCATCCCGTTGAATTGCACCTGATTCTAATTTAGCTTGAAGGGGTTCCT
>NZ_JAMZMM010000118.1:10500-16293 GCF_024178385.1 Limnofasciculus baicalensis BBK-W-15
CTTCTTCTTCTGGCGGCATTTCATCCCGTTGAATCGCACTAATTTCTAATTTTGTTTGAACGGGTTCCTCATCCTCTTTGACCATATCCTCGCGCTGGACTGTCCCAGAGGGCGCTGACTCCTGAGTCTGTGGCGAATTAATCTGACTTACCACCTGCGCCGCTACTTGATCTGCTTCCTGCTCGTAGGGATCGCCAGGTTCCCCAATCGTTAGTTTTGCCTGAATCGGTGATGCTTCTGAAGGTGCAAATGAGGGAATACTTGCAGCATTGTAGCCAAACTTTTCTCCGGCCTCCAATTGAGCTTGGATATCTGACCTCTCCTGAGAAGGGGCTGGTTTGGGCTGACGGGGTGCAAACGGACGTGGCTGCAATGTCTCTGCTGTGGTGGGCAATCTTGATTTTCTTGCCAGTTTCCCGTTACTGAAGGGGCGCGTCTGCAATATCTCTGGGTTTGGGGGAGATGGTTTTTGCTGTGACCTTTTTCTGTTAATGCTGCGACGAAGACCCATGACCAACTCCTCCAAATTCAGGCTCGGACACATTTGACTTATAGCACTATTCTATGCCGTAATCAATTTTTGGGGGATTGGGTTAATAAAAATTAATATATAGTAAACATCTCCTTGCCAAGTTATCAGATCATACCCACTGCCAAATCTTGAGAGTTTGGTCACTAGCGCCACTCACCAAAATATCTCCGTCTGGATTAAAAGCTAGAGAATAAACTGGTTTGGCATGACCGGAAAGCTTGCTTAAACGTTTGTGAGTTTCAACATTCCACATCTCGACAATTGTACCGCTAGCACTGGCAAGAATCTTGCCATCTGGACTAAAGGCGAGGGAAGAAATACTGTCGGAATCAATCGAAAAACTGTTAAGGAGCTTACCAGTCTGCGGCTGCCAAAAGTCAATAGTATTACCACTACCACTAGCAAGTATCTGACCATCTGGGCTAAATGCGATCGCGCCAATCCCGCACATCCGATTAGCAAAGGTACGCAACTGTCTCCCGATATTAGGATGCCAAAGCTCTAAAGTACCATTCAAACTACCAATAGCACATGTATTACTATCGGGACTGAAGGCAACTAACCTTGCCGCTTGGGAATTTCCTGCTAAAATCCTGAGTAATCTCCCTGTCCGTACCGCCCAAAGTTTGATTTCCCACTCACCAATACTGAGCAAAACCTGACCGTTAGGACTAAAAGCAATATCCCTAACTCTATCAGGTCTATCTTCAAGAGTCTGGAGAAATTTCCCAGTGGATAGAGACCATAATTTAATGCTTTGATCGTAACTACCACTGGCAATCGTTTGACCATCTGGACTAATCGCAATACAAGTGATCCGATTATTATGTCCTTTGAGAGTATTTTGCAGTTCTCCAGTCCGGAGTGACCAGAGTTTGATCGTGCCATCGTAACTACCACTGACTATTGTTTCACCATCGGACGAGATCGCAATCGATTCAATAATATCCTTATGTCCAGTCAGGGTACGGCGCAATTTTACCTTTTCCCAAGGAACGACAGGGTTTTTAGTTTGCAGAAATCTAAAAATAATACCAAGAATCGATCTTGGTTTATTTTGATTTAGCCCGTGCTGCATTTGGGGAATTGGCGGCGGTGGTGGTAGGGGCGGCTTTGGCGAGACAATATCTTCAATACACTTTAAAATCATTTGAGGTTTCTGTGGCCGTTGACCTTGAAAAGTTGCCATCATATACTCGATTAAATCGCAAAATTCCCGCGAAATTGGAGTTGAACTTTCTCGCCATTGTAATTTACCAGTCCGGGGGTTTCTATCAAAATCTGTTGGGGATTTTCCTGTGAGTAAATAGACGAATGTTCTTCCCAGTGCAAAGAAATCAGATTGCGGTACTGCATGTCCCTCCATTTGTTCTGGCGGCGTATATCCTGTTGAAATAATTACCGTACCTGTGATATTATCCCGTTGTCTTTGCAAGTAAGTAGCTGTGATTTCCCTAACCGCGCCAAAATCAATCAAGACAAGTTGTCCATCTGGTCTAATCATTATATTCGATGGTTTAATATCTCGGTGGATTAGATCTTGTCGGTGCAGTTGTTCTAATATTTCCACAAGTTGTTTCAACCAAGATATTGCTTGTTCTTGAGTGAGGATATAATTGCGGTTTTCTGTCCGCCATTCTTTCAAAGTTACCCCATCAATTTTTTCCATCACCAAGCAGTGGAGGGATTCATCTGTTTCTTGAGGTACGACAAAATATCCGTCTGGTTCTACTTTAGGAATACCTGGATGATTGAGCCTACTCAATACGGCTGCTTCTCGCTGAAATAGATCGACGGCTTTTTGTTTTGATTCTTGCTGGGAAAAACGACCCAAAGTCAAAACTTTTAGTACTTTCCGTATCCCACGATCGTCTACTTCAAAGGTTTGAGCAAACCCCCCCTTGCCAAGTTTTTTTAAAACTAAATAGCGGTTTTGAAGTAGCTGATTTGGCTCAATCATTATCGTATTAGTAATCATATTTTTATTAAGAGTTTAGGGGAATCGGATAGACTAAGATTTCAGTGTAGATTTACTTTACCAGCGCTCGTAGCAAGTAGATTGGAAATGTTAGCTGACCCATAGCCGACAGCTTGTGGTGAATCTTCTTCTAGAATGGAGAGAAGATCTTTGAGTTGTGTTTCCAGACTATTTGTACCTTTTACGTTCATATATAACCTTTCGAGAATCCGTTTGAGTAGCAAGCGACTTTGAAGGACTTTCACTTCGTCTCCGTCATGCTTATTGACTAAAGCATGGCTTCTTAACAATCCAATTTTAGAAGTTAAGCGAGTCTGGCAAGCTGTCCAAATATCTTTACAGACTTGTTCTATGAACTGATTTGTTACATACTTAACGATCACAGGCTCAATCGTAAAAACCGCTTCATTACCTTTACTGCTTGGTTCTTTTTCTAGTAAAGAGCGTCGTTTGAGTGATTCCAGTGCTGCTAATAATTCAGATACTGATGAGACAGAGAACCGCATGTTTAACCGCAATTCAGACAGAGAAATCGGCTGATTTTCGATAGCTAGATAATAGACAATTTCCTTTTCTAAATCTGAAAATCTCTCAAACTGCTGATCTAAAATGCCAGGTAAAATATCGCCAATAATTAAAGTACTTTGATCGAGAAATTCCGATATATTTCCATCAAATATTTCTTGAATAGTAGTCGCCATCAGTTTTAAAGCTAAAGGATTACCGCGATAAAGCTGAATTAGATCTTCCACCCCTCGCTTTACATGAGTAAATCCTTTCGTGGCTAAAAGCTGTTTGGCATCCTCTAACCCCAAACCCTTCAATTTTAAGTCTCTAACTGGTAGAGTAGCCCCAGCTAAGGAAGAAATTTCTATCGGTTTCTCTCTACCGATGACAACCAAACAACTTTGATGACGTTCTTCTCCCACTCGTCTAATTAACTCCCCATAACCCTGATAGCCTTCTTTATAATTCCCAGCCAACTCACCACGACGCAACACCGTCTCGAAATCATCCAACAGGAGCAAACAGCGTTTTTGCTGTAATTGATCCATTAGGATGGAAACTTGACCGTTTATTGTTCCAGGTAACTCTGCCACCTGACCATCTGACAAAAATTCAATCAGATCGGCTAAGATATCTGAGACTGGTGGTCCATGACGGAGGGTTCGCCAAATCAGACAGTCAAAAGATTGCTGAATCTGTTCTGCCAGCTTCACCGCCAGCGCTGTCTTGCCAATCCCCCCCATCCCTAAAAGTGCGACTAGACGAGTATGTTGTATGACGAGCCATTCTTCTAACTGTTCCAATTCAACAGTACGACCATAAAAGATTGAGGTATCAATGGCTTCTCCCCAATCTTGACGGGTATTGACACTCCCTTCGCTGCGGCGATCTACTATTTCTTCCCAGTTTAGTTCTAAAACTTGGCAGTATGCTTTGAATGCAGTAGCACTAATCGGTTGTCTTCCAGCTAAAAACCGTTTCCATGTTCCTTCTGAGATCCCTTTTGCATAAGGACCTCCTGAATACCAAATTATCTCAGGCTCGATCGCCTGACTAGCTTTAACCAAGCAGGTGTCGTCGTCATCAATACTCCAACCCCATCCCCGTTGATTTCTCGCTTGTTTAATTCGGACTATTCCCAGCCGAGAGGCTTTTAGAGTCGGCATCGAGTACACCCTAATCTTACTATTGTCAAGATCAATTCTAGATTAATTTTAACTCAGTTCCCAAACACCTGAAGCAGATTTTAGGATCGGTAACTCACCGATTTTAACTAAATGGGAGTACTTCAAGTAGCAAATCTTTAGGGGTGTTGTCGCCGGGACTTAATATTACGGATAAGGTATTAGCGAGCTAAAATCTGATTTATAACGTAAATATTAAGTCTCTGTAGGTATGGTTGAAGGGATAAATTAGATGGATAGCTATTTCAATGAACAATAAAATTACCGCGATCGCATTTAGCTTAGGACTAGCCAGTCAAGTCTTTCTGTATAATCTAGTTCAATCGCCAATCCGGGCGAATGAACCCGGAACACCAACAAGAGCAAACTCAGGAATTAGCGCACAAATCTCAGCAATTGCTTGTCACTTACTCTCGACAACAGCAAACCCTTTCACCAAAGATCCATCGGCTAGCGATCGCGAAAATACGCTGTTTAAAGTTCAAACTGCTGTATCATTTCCCCAGTGCGGGTTACAGAATTTAGGCATAGACGACGGGTTGTGGGCAGATATCGCTCAATCAGAAGGTGGCAATAATTTAACCAACAACCAAAAACTAACAACCAACAACAAACAAGCACTTTTAACATCAATTGATTATAGTATCCGTTATCTACAAACAGAGGGAGCCGCAACAGCATATCAAAACTATCCAATTCCTGGCATTACTCGCGATCGCGTTTTTCGCTCCCTGAGTAGATTCCGTAAATTGTTACTATCTTCCCGTTCCCCAGCCGAATTAGAAGCGGCAGTAAAACGAGAATTTATATTTTATCAATCAGTAGGAAAAGATGGAGAGGGAACAGTTTTATTTACTGCTTATTACGAACCAATTTACCCTGCATCTCGCGTCCAAACTTCAGAATATCGGTATCCCCTCTATCGCCGTCCCCCAAATTTATCCTCTTGGTCGAAACCGCACCCAGATCGGAGAGAATTAGAAGGAGAGGATGGATTACAAGGGTCAAAAGGCAAGTTGCGAGGATTAGAATTATTTTGGTTACGCGATCGCATAGAAGCCTACACTATTCATATCCAAGGTTCAGCCAGACTTGTGCTTCCTGATGGCACCCAAACCTCAGTCAACTACGACGGCAATACTGCCTATTCCTATAGCAGCATTGGACGTGCCCTCGCAGACGATGGTAAATTACCCTTAGAAGGGATGACCATGCCAATTATTTTGGATTATTTCCACAAACATCCCGCAGAATTAAATATATATATTCCCCGCGATCGCAGTTTCGTCTTTTTCAAAGAAAGCCATGGGAATCCCGCCATGGGTAGCATCAACGTCCCCGTCACCGCTGAACGTTCCATCGCCACCGACAAATCCCTGATGCCACCAGGCGCTTTAGCACTAATACATGCAGGCTTTCCCTTTGTCAATACCACAGGACAAATCGAACATCGAACCATCAGCCGCTATGTTCTAGATCAAGATACCGGAGGCGCAATTAAAGGTGCTGGAAGGGTAGATTATTTTTTGGGAACGGGTGAGGAAGCAGGGGTGAGATCCGGGGTAACTGTGAGTAACGGACAATTATATTAT
>NZ_JAMZMM010000011.1 GCF_024178385.1 Limnofasciculus baicalensis BBK-W-15
TTTTAATTGTTACTTAAGGGAATAATAGGTAGATGCTTAGATGCTTAATAGGTAGATGCTTAGATGGTTAAATAAAATATTCTCGCCTAAGAGAGATTTAGCAGTTATGGCAAACGTCCTGGTAGATATACCATAACTACTAATTTAATAATTTTCATCAGAATTACATTAAAATTCACCAAAGCTTTACAGAAACTTCATATTGCGCCCCAAATTTGGCTTGAGTTTTGCGATCGCGCATCCATCACTCTTCCTTTCCCGATAAAATAACTTGGCACTACAACGCTCAGAAGGTAAATACGATGACTAAAGCAAAGATTGGTATTATTGGCGGTAGCGGATTATACAAAATGGATGCCCTCAAGGATGTCCGGGAGGTAGAAGTGGATACTCCCTTTGGCGCACCCTCAGATGCTTTGATTGTGGGAACTCTAGACGGAATCTCAGTTGCCTTTCTCCCCCGTCATGGCAGGGATCATACCCTTTTGCCCTCAGAGTTACCATTTCGCGCTAATATTTATGCGATGAAGCAGTTGGGTGTAGAGTATCTGATTTCGGCATCAGCGGTGGGTTCCCTGAAAGAAGAGGCGAAACCGCTGGATATGGTAGTACCGGATCAGTTTATCGATCGCACGAAGAATCGGGTATCTACTTTTTTTGGTGATGGAATCGTTGCCCACGTTGGGTTTGCCGATCCCGTATGTCACCAATTAGCAGGGGTTTTGGCAGATGCGATCGCTAGTTTAAATTTAGCAGATGTAACTTTACATCGCACTGGTACATATCTTTGTATGGAAGGGCCAGCTTTTTCTACTAAAGCTGAGTCTAACCTCTACCGTAGTTGGGGTGCAACAGTGATTGGCATGACTAATTTGCCAGAAGCAAAGTTAGCACGGGAAGCAGAAATTGCTTATGCTACCCTAGCACTAGTTACGGATTACGATTGCTGGCATCCAGATCATGACAACGTAACAGTAGATTTGGTAATTGCCAATCTCCAACGGAATGCGAGTAATGCTCAGAAAGTCATTCAAGAAACCGTGCGGCGGTTGAGTGAAAATCCACCTATTTCCGATGCCCATTCTGCCTTAAAAAATGCGATCTTAACGCCAATGAATAAAGTTTCAGGGGCAACTAAGGAGAAGTTCGGGGTGTTATTGCAGAAGTATTTGTAAAGGGCTTTTTCGATAACTATTGGGTGGCATTAGTCTGGTTTTCACTAAGGATGTGCCAGTAAATAAGCTTCACACTCAGAAGACACCCAGAAGTCGGGGTTTTTTAAAGAAACCCGACTTCTTAGCCTCTGGCAGTTTTCGATGGAATTGCGTCTATCTACAGCCCTACTCCCAGACTGGGTAGACAAGCTATTAAGTTGAATTGCTTGAGAATTTAAGGAGATAATGATGACATCTATAGTCTCAGAAAAACCCCAGAAAAGTAGAGATATTCGATTTGATATTTTAAAAGCAATTGGGCTACTATTAATTATTCTAGCTCACACTGATCCTCCCCAAAATATCGATTTAATTAGACAGTTTGATGTCCCGATGATGGTTATTGCATCGGGAACCCTTTTTTACTATTCTTCCCGAAATAAAAATGTTGATTTGTGGGACTATTTAAGAAAGAGGATTCCCCGACTCTTAGCTCCAGTGTGGTTGTTTCTGACTTTCTTCTTTGCTTCTGCATATATTACTGACTTCTTGACTAAAAAACCATACCACTTTTCCAGTCAAGAACTTTTATTTGGTTTTTTGCTGCTAGATGGAATTAACTATGTTTGGATAATTCGCGTATTTCTTTTAATTGCTATTGTTGCCCCTTTCCTTTTAAAGCTATATAGATTCCTGGGGAATGAGACTCGTTTTGCTGCTGTTATTCTCGCTATTTATATCTTTCATCAGGTGATTGCCATACCTCTTTTATATAACTGGGAAATTCCCTACAATTGGACAATGTGGAGAAGCAAGTTTTATATGTATTTAATTCCATATAGTTGCTTATTTGGGTTAGGGATGACTTTAATCGAGATGAATAAAAAATTAATGTCATTAATACTAAGTGGGAGCGCGATCGGCTTTTTATTTTATTCCGCGCTAGATTATTCTAAGGCTGGCAGTAACCTATTCAATTTCTGGTACAGCCACAAAAATGAATACAAGTTTCCGCCAAGCATAATCTTTATATTATACGGAATTCTTATGTCAATGATTCTGTACTTGTTGGTTAGTTGGGTATGGAACAATTATCGGGAATGGCTGGAAAATCATAGAGGTATTAAAGAAACAATTATTTTCATAAGTTCATCGTCATTATGGATATATTTATGGCATATTTTCTTTCTAGAGTATTGGCATCGCGTTGAATACAAATATCCGGTTATGCAAAACTATTTAGTCATTTTTATTTCGATCGCTTTTCTGGCAACAGCAACTACTTATTTGCAGAAAGTTCTTGTATCTAAGATTATTAAAACTAATCAATTTGGTCAAAATAATTCAGAGATGCTTGCTATACTATTTTTGAAGTAAAGAGATATGTCATGGAGAGTAATGCTGTAAAATTTTGTTTCGATGTTTGCAGCCGAGGAACAGTTTTAGAAGGAGCTACCTTAGAAATTATCGAAATTCCCGGTTTGGCACGTTGTCGTCAATGTGGTGCGGAGGTTACCATTGAGGAATCCTATGGTATCTGCGATCGCGGTGGTGTGGAGTTAGATATAATTTCTGGTGAAGAATTGAAAATCAAAGAAATTGAGGTGGAATTATGTGCTTAACTTGTGGTTGTTCCGATAATGCCCAACCCACCCTGACTAATCTCCAAACGGGTGAAACCATGGCGATTATTCCTGACAATAGCAAAGATAATCAACGTTGTTTAGAGTATGGAAAAACTGTCAATCCTAAAATTCGTATTTTTGAGGTTTCAGCAACAACAGGAGTTGGTTTAGAGAGTTGGTATGAATGGCTTAGAAATCAATAATTGGCTAATAGATTTGCAGGTAAGAGGTTAGAGGTTAGAGGTAAAACTTTATTCCCCACTCCCCACTCCCCACTCCCTATTCCCCATTTCTCGATGAAACCTTTTCAACCCGCAATCGCATTAATGAATCGTCTCAAATATCCGCAAAAATTTGCAGCGATTAGCTGCCTATTTATCCTCCCATTGAGCCTAGTCACTTATTTTCTGATCTCAGAAATTCAGACAAGGATTAATTTTGCCGCCAAAGAAATTATTGGCAACAGCTATCTTCGCCCCCTCAGTGAACTTTGGGTGGCGCTTCCCCAACTAAAAATTTTGCGAGATAGCAACTCAATCCAAAATTCAAGCGAAATCATCTCAACGGAAAATAAAATTGATAATAGCTTGAGTCAATTGAAACCAGTGGAACTAAAATTTGGCAAAGTTTTGGGAACTTCTGACAAGTTTAATCAACTGAGAAATAACTGGATAAATAGCAAAACTAATCGGTATAGCAACAACAAATCTGCTGAATATAATCTGCTAATTAATCAGATACATGACTTAAGAAGTCATGTAGGCAATCAATCAAACTTAATTCTCGATCCCGACTTAGACACCTACTACTTAATGGATGCGACTCTCCTCAAGCTGCCAGAAATGCAAAGGATATTAGCTGAGATTCAATCGATCTCCCAAAGTATCAAGATTCATAAGAAAGTCACACCTTTGGAAAGAGCGGAACTAATTATACTCTTGGGGATGTTGAGAGATTCTAACAGTGAACTAATGGACAATATTGATGTGGCATTTACTAATAATCCTCCAGGTAATTTACGCCCCAAACTGACACAAACTCTCAATCTATTTACCCAGAATATTAAAAAATTAACCGAACGAGTTAATCCACTAATTGATTCCGAGAAAGTACCGCAACCAGATGATTATTTTGCCGATGCGGAACAAAACTTGAAGCAAAGTTCTCTCTTGTGGAATCAAATTATTGACGAGTTAGATTTTCTTTTGCAATATCGGATTGATGGATTTGCTAGGAAACAGATACTCCTTTATATTTTTATATTTATTATTTTAGCGATTGTTGTCTATATATTTGTTGGTTTTTATTTAGGTTTGATTCAAACTATTTCGAGTTTGAGTGGAGCATCTAAGCAGATGGTGGAGGGGAATTTTGCAGATGAAATTGCCCTAGATACCCAGGATGAATTGACAGAAGTTGTCAAATCTTTTAACAATATTGCTGTAGCTTTGGTTAAAGCTAATCAGGAAATTAGCCAGCTCAATCACCGTCTGAAAACGGAAAATATCCGGATGGGTGCAGAGTTAGAAATTACCCGCAAAATACAACAAATGATCTTGCCGAAAGATTATGAATTAGCTCAGATTTCTGGCTTAGATATCGCCGGATTTATGAAACCAGCCTCTGAAGTAGGCGGCGACTACTACGATGTGCTGCAAAGTAAAGGAGCGATCAAAATTGGTATTGGTGATGTGACTGGACATGGATTAGAAAGTGGTGTATTAATGTTAATGGTACAAACAGCAGTTCGTACTTTATTGGAAAACAACGAAACCGATTACCGGAAATTCTTAGATACTCTCAATCGCACCATTTATAATAACGTTCAGCGGATGAATTCCGATAAGAATCTCAGCCTATCTTTGCTAGATTATCAAGAGGGTACTTTACATTTAAGTGGACAACATGAAGAGATGATTGTCGTGCGGAAAGAAGGGGCAATTGAACGAATTGATACTCTGGATTTAGGCTTTCCTATTGGGCTGGAAGCCGATATTACCGACTTCATATCTCAAATAGAAATTCAGTTGCACTCAGGGGATGGTGTAGTGTTATACACCGATGGTATTACTGAGGCAGAAAATATGGAAAATGTACTCTATGGGATGGAGCGACTTTGTGAGGTGATTAGCAATAACTGGCAAAAATCAGCAGTGGAAATTAGGGAAGCTGTGATTGAAGATTTGCAACAGCATATCGGCGAGCAAAAAGTTTATGATGATATCACTTTGCTGGTGCTTAAGCAGAAATAGTTTGTTGTTTGTTGTTTGTTATTTGTGGTTTGTTGTTTGTTATTTGTGGTTTGTTGTTGGGGTAGAGCATAAATTCAACTATTTGGCAATAACCTAAATCACCATAATTTTGCCAATTATTTTGCTTTATAACGGATTGTACCTGAAGACTTTGAACATGTATTAGGCAAATCATTTGCAGCTATTTTTGTGGAAGGTAATTATGAAGATCAATATCGCTATAACCATCCAGATGGCACTCAGCGCTGGATTGCCTTTTCCCAATCTTCAGTGCGAGATAAAGCAGGAGATTGTTGGATAGTTACCTCAGTTTGTACAGATATTACTCCTCGCAAACGTGCTGAAGAAGCAGTAAGACAATCAGAAGCAAAATATCGGGCGCTATACGAATCTATCGGGGTAGCAATTATCATCGGTAACCAAACCAATATCTTCACTTGCAATAAAGCAGCCGAAAAACTATTCGGTTATTCCCTTTACGAGATGATGGGCAAACACGCTAGTGAATTATCACCCCCAATTCAGGCAAACGGTGAAGATTCCTTTCCTTTAGCCAATCAACACATAGCGATTACTTTTTACAAAGGAAATCACCAATTTGAATGGATTCACCGTCGCGCTGATGGGACAGATTTTCCTGTAGAAATCTGGCTAACAGCCGTTGAAGTAGGTTCAGAAAAACTCGTACAAGCAATAATTTACGATTTAAGCGAGCGGAAAGAAGCAGAAAAAACCCTAAAAATTGCCAAAGATGCGGCAGAATCAGCCAACCGTGCCAAAAGCGCCTTTCTCGCCAATATGAGTCACGAATTACGCACACCTTTAAATGCAATTATTGGCTTTGCCCAATTAATGGATAGAGATATCGCCCTCACGCCGCAACAACGTGAATTCTTAGCAATTATCAACCGAAGTGGGGAACATTTACTCAACCTAATTAACGATGTATTGGAAATGTCGAAAATTGAAGCAGGGCGAATTATTTTAAATCCAGCACCTTTCAATTTACATTACCTCTTACAAACACTGCGAGAGATGTTTCAAATTCGCACCAAAGCCAAAAAATTATCCCTAGAATTTGATATTGCCCCCAATTTACCTCAATATATTATCACTGATGAAGGAAAACTCCGTCAAGTACTAATAAATCTATTAGGAAATGCCGTAAAATTCACTCAAACCGGAGGCATAATCCTCCGCGCAAAATCATACTCCACTCCCCACTCCCTAAACTTTGAAATAGAAGATACCGGAAGAGGCATTGCCCCATTCGAGATAGACAACTTATTTCAACCATTCGTCCAAGCCAATAGCGGTATCCAAGCCAGAGAAGGGACTGGATTAGGCTTAACAATTAGCCGTCAATTCGTTCAACTAATGGGTGGCGACATTAATTTAACCAGTACCCCAGGTAAAGGCTCAATTTTCCGCTTTAACATCCAAATAACCTTAGCAAATCCCGTAGAAACAGCCGCAAAAGTAACAAACAAAACAAGAATAATTGGACTAGCCCAAGATCAACCAGAATACCGTATTTTAATTGTAGACGATCGCCAAGAAAACCGAGACCTAATCGCCCAACTCCTCAACATCGTTGGTTTTCAAACTCGCACAGCACCAGACGGAGAAATTGCGATCGCAATTTGGCAAGAATGGCATCCTCACTTAATTTGGATGGACATGCGAATGCCTATAATAGATGGCTACGAAGCTACCAAATATATTAAAGCAAAATCAGGTGAAAGATTAGAAAATTCCGAGATACATCCCAGACATAAAACCGTCATCATTGCCTTGAGTGCTAGTGCATTTGACGAACAACAAACTAATATTTTAGCCGCTGGTTGTGACGATTTTGTACGCAAACCATTTCAGGAACAAGTTATCTTTGAAAAAATGGCTGAACATCTTGGGGTAAAATATATCCATGCCACACAACCAGATGATACAGAAACAGGGCAAAATCCCCAATCTAAAATCCCCAATCTCACCTCTGCTGATTTAACAGTTATGCCCACTGAATGGATTGAAGAATTACACCAAGCCGCCACCGAAGTTGATGCCGATAAAATAACTCAACTAATCGAGCAAATTCCCAAAACACACCATACTCTAGTAACAGGGCTTACCCAACTACTCCAGAAATTTTGCTTCGATGAAATCCTCGAATTACTCGCTCCCATTTTCCCCCCATCACCCGCCGACTAAAAAAACCTTTGCGTACCTTTGCGCTCACCTTTGCGTACCTTTGCGTTAAAAAAAAAGATTCTGCCTACTTACCTTATAATGGGAGCAGAAACCAATTGTCAGGAAAACCTCATTCAGCCAAAAATGCGCGGATGGGTAGGTGTAAAAATCAGCCTTCTGGCAAAAAGCCTTCAAAGTATTACACCATAAGCGATTGGGGCGATCGCAATCTGAACGCACCCGCGCACCTTACAGGGCAAGCGTTTCAGGGATTTTGAGTCTCAAAATAGTTGGGTATTGTTCCGCATTTTAGGGGGTTCGCGCAAATGGCACTTCAACCTCTTGCTGTGCTATGCTTGTAGATGTCAGCTCTTGCAAGGTATAATAATCCCTATAAGGGATTGAAACACTTGTATGTATTGCTTCTTTAGAGCTTCCATTTCTTGCAAGGTATAATAATCCCTATAAGGGATTGAAACATCCCTACCTTTATCGCCGGGTGTGGGACGGCAACTTGCAAGGTATAATAATCCCTATAAGGGATTGAAACAGGTGCGGATAGGTAAGTATATCTATCGCCCCGGAATCTTGCAAGGTATAATAATCCCTATAAGGGATTGAAACTCGAGAAGCACAAGGATGGAGAGAGGTCAACCACCTTGCAAGGTATAATAATCCCTATAAGGGATTGAAACCTCAAACCCTAATATCGTATGGGCTGGAAGAAAAACTTGCAAGGTATAATAATCCCTATAAGGGATTGAAACGGAAGAATAATGCGCAAAGAGGAAGCGCATACGGCGGCTTGCAAGGTATAATAATCCCTATAAGGGATTGAAACTGAACATTCCCTTGGCTATGAAAATAATAAAAGACTTGCAAGGTATAATAATCCCTATAAGGGATTGAAACCCCTACCATGCTCAAATTCAATTTGAACGGCTTGCTTGCAAGGTATAATAATCCCTATAAGGGATTGAAACGCCTAATTACTAGGAAGATGGATATCATTCTTCATCTTGCAAGGTATAATAATCCCTATAAGGGATTGAAACCATCTTTCGATTATTAATCCGGAGGAATCTATTTGCTTGCAAGGTATAATAATCCCTATAAGGGATTGAAACTTCGACATAAGCTGGTTCGAGCTTTGTTACTGCCATTTACTTGCAAGGTATAATAATCCCTATAAGGGATTGAAACTTGCGGATAGTTTATGACGGCTGGTGTCGCACCTTGCAAGGTATAATAATCCCTATAAGGGATTGAAACACACCGATACCTACATTTTTCTGATTCTTTAATCTCAGCTTGCAAGGTATAATAATCCCTATAAGGGATTGAAACTTGATTAATTCCCGTAAAGAGAACTTAACATCTGGCTTGCAAGGTATAATAATCCCTATAAGGGATTGAAACAGGAGGAATCCGATACATCGGGGATGCCGCCCTACCGCTTGCAAGGTATAATAATCCCTATAAGGGATTGAAACAGAATCCCATTTAAACCTTGTTCGGTCATGTAGTCTTGCAAGGTATAATAATCCCTATAAGGGATTGAAACAGTAATGCTGTCTCATCGCCAACCTTGCTCACAGCTTGCAAGGTATAATAATCCCTATAAGGGATTGAAACAATGATGGCATCAACATCATGCGTTATCAGGTTGTCTTGCAAGGTATAATAATCCCTATAAGGGATTGAAACTAAGTAGATTTTACTGGTAAAATAAATTATGTTCATCTTGCAAGGTATAATAATCCCTATAAGGGATTGAAACGAGTAATAATCCTTTCTCCCCCACTTTCTAGCACCGCTTGCAAGGTATAATAATCCCTATAAGGGATTGAAACTAAGTAGATTTTACTGGTAAAATAAATTATGTTCATCTTGCAAGGTATAATAATCCCTATAAGGGATTGAAACTATTTTTTGTTCTAATCGATCTAAGATTTCTGTTAAATCTTGCAAGGTATAATAATCCCTATAAGGGATTGAAACTAACTATCGCCTCTAACTCACAAAGATAGAGAACAGTGCCTTGCAAGGTATAATAATCCCTATAAGGGATTGAAACATTTGTACTTGCACGATCGCAATCTTGGGAGTAAGCTTGCAAGGTATAATAATCCCTATAAGGGATTGAAACACCGATCGCGTTTGTATTTGCGGAACCTATTCCACTTGCAAGGTATAATAATCCCTATAAGGGATTGAAACCTTCCTGTCCCGGGCAGCCCCCTGACAATATATACTTGCAAGGTATAATAATCCCTATAAGGGATTGAAACCTTCCTTCTTTACCGGGACGAATAAATTCTTGGTCTTGCAAGGTATAATAATCCCTATAAGGGATTGAAACGGTGAAGTCTGGATCACCCATTGTTTTTTGTCACCTTGCAAGGTATAATAATCCCTATAAGGGATTGAAACTCGTAGTGGGTTGATTTCCACACCCCAGTTTAGACCACTTGCAAGGTATAATAATCCCTATAAGGGATTGGAACATCCTGAGTGTCATGTAAACCTGGAATATCCACTAACCGCCATGAAAAATGCTCTTGATGTGGCTGATTACTTTCTCTCCTGTGTTGATAGAGAGGCAGGCGATACCATTTCTCATCTGAAATTGCAAAAGCTAGTGTACTACGCCCAAGCATGGAGTTTAGTTTTTAGGAATGAGCCTTTGTTTGCTCAAGATATTGAGGCTTGGGTATCTGGTCCTATTGTGCGGGATGTTTGGGAGAAATATAAAATCTATCAAGATAGAGATATTCCCGCATCGGAAAATTTCGACATTGAATTTACCGAGGATGAATTAGAAGTACTCGAAGAGGTTTGGTCCACTTACGGAGAATTAAGTGCTAAATATCTCCGAGACTTAGTTTGTGCTGAAAAACCTTGGCTAAATTCTCGCCATAGTTTAGATTTAGAATCCCCATCAATTGGTGTAATATCTTATGATAATATGAAAGAATATTATACTAATTTTGTGGAGGTATAGTTGGTAAAAAAACAAAATAAAATCCAGAAACCTTCTCCACAGAGAAAGGGAAAGCTGATTCCAGAAAAAGCGATCGCAATCCCTCCACAAACTAGTATTGATATTTAATCTATCTCTATGGGAGTAATATTTTGGTTTTTAACGCAGAGGTTTGATAGAGGTACGCAGAGTTTTTTACAGAGATTTAGTCTTGTAAAGGAAATGAGTGAGTTTTAATCAGATGATAACTCGATACAAAGAATGAAGAGTCAACCCATCAACTGGATACTCAGCTACAGCGACACGATAACTCACCTGAAAGCGACGAGAATCAGGAGCGGTAAAAATTTGTATTCTCAAAGGAATTAATAACTCATCTAACCGAGAAAGTACTTCCGACTTGTGTAATCCTGGAATTGCCATTACAAATTCCCCATTTCCCCAATACCCCAACACCTCACCATTACTAAAAACACCTTGAAAAATACGCCCCCACTCTTGCAATACCTGATTACCCATAGCATGTCCATATTCAATATTAATTTGGCGCAAATCTTCCACCACAAGTAATACAAAACAGAAATAACTATTATTTTTCTCAGCTTCCTGAATCAGCTTTTCTATCTCCCGGCTAGAATGAGGTTGATTATTTAAGCCCGTTAAAGGATCTTTACAAGAAAAACTTTGCAGCCAGCGGTTTCTTTCCCAGCGATTAACAATTCGAGTTAATAATTCTGAACCCACCACAGGTTTCACAATATAATCATCCGCACCTGCTGCAAATATTTTTTGAATCGTATCAAAATCTCGATGGGCGGTTAAAAATAGAATTGGTAATCCTTGCCACTCTTCATTATTCCGCACAGCTTGACAGATTTCAATCCCACTCATTTGGGGCATTTCTACATCCAAAATTAATAAATCCGGTTTAACCTTTTCCAAGATATCCCAAAACTGCAAAGGGTTATCCAATCCTGTCATTTTAATGCCCCAAGGTTCTAACATTGGGTGTAATGCTGATAAAAATATGGGATCGTCATCCACAACTAGCAGATTCACCAATAAGCCAGAGTGGGGAGTAGAAGAGTTTGTAGGGGTGAAGGATTTGGGGGATAACGTCTGGCTTAAATCAAAGATTTTGTCTCCAAATGTTTCACCCAGAGTGGGCAAAGCAATTGTATCATCTTGTAAATCCTGCAAATCCTGTGAATCCCGATCTATATTTTCAGTTAAATTCAGTAATTCTACTAAGGATTTTATTAAAGTTAGCACTTCCTCTTTTTGAGAACGTTTGAATTTCTTATTTGTCTGTAAAATAATCTCAATTTCTCGAGCAATATTAGTCCCATCTTCCCGATCGAACATGCCCAAGACACCAGCCAACTTATGGGCAGCTTGACTAGCAGACAGTTGTAATTCAGCCGATAAATTACCCTGACGCAAAGGATCAGCCGCTTCCTGCAAAACCTCCATCCGCTGCACCATTAACCCGCGATACTTATCCCAAAGTTTATCTATCCCTTGATTAAATTGCTTTTCTAAATTACCATAATTTTGATCTTCAATCACTTCCCCAGGCACTAAAACCTTGGGAGTGAATCGATAACCAAAACCGTAGACATTTTCAATCCAATCTACCACCCCCACAGCCTTTAACTTCTGCCGCAAACCTTTAATATGAGATTTTACACTTTCTTCTTGGGGAGGATCGTCAAAATTCCAGAGATGATCGATAATATTGGCGCGACTAAAAACTTGTTCGGGATGGCGTAAAAATAATTCCAGTAAACTATATTCCTTGGGAGTGAGAGTTAAAGGTTTCCCCTGATAAGTTACTTGACAACCACTCGGATCTAGGCAAAGTCCTTTTAGCTCTAATATAGGTGTAATCGGATTATCTTTCCGACGAATTAATGCTCGCACCCTAGCTTGTAATTCTCCCAGATCCAATGGTTTAATTAAATAATCATCAGCCCCAGCATCTAATCCGCGAATGCGATCCCGACTTGCATTTTTTGCCGTAATCAGTAAAATAGGTACGGCACACCCTTGACTACGCAAACGCTGACATAAACTAATCCCATCGAGCTTGGGTAAGTCTATATCTGTCACAATTAGATCGTAAGTAGCGCTTTGGCTATATTCCCAACCCAATTCTCCATCCTCAGCCCAATCAACAATGTAACGCTGACTCCGGAGAGACTGTACCAGAATATCTGCCAAAACATCGTCATCTTCAATTAAGAATATTCTCATGGCTCGATAAATGTAAAGGTGAGAGGTGAGAGGTGATAGGGAATAAATTATAAGTTACACATTGAGTAACTTAAGTCATACTGACAAAGTAAAAATTGAGTTCCACATAAACGTTTATTTATGAAAACAGCAGCAATTTTATATCAGCGAGACGGATACGAAACCAGCGGCAAACGCCTTATGGGTAGGCAAGCAGCCAGTGCAGGTTTTCTTAAAGCTTTAGCCCGTTACACTACAGGAGAAAGCCTCTATTGTTTTACCACAAATCAGACAGGATTCGAGGAATTTTGTCAACAAGTTCGCCCTTGGCTTAAGAATTCCGTCTCGCTGCAATGGATTCCAGCTAACAATTCCCAATCCCTAATTCCTGAAAGGTTGACTTCTTTTTGAAACTTAGCTATAATTTATCCAAATACAGCTTTATCTGATTCATTGCCATCAGCAATTTTCACAAATAAGAGAATATCTCCATCACGGGTACAGATTAAATCTATGATAACTTGTTTTAAGTCAGACCGATGGTCGTGGGAATAGCCTTGGCTGATTTTTATGGGTATAGGTTTTCGTTCTTTCCTGGTTATTCTACTCTTGGTGAGATAGTCCGTAAGATACTATTGTGAATGACCAGCCAAAAGCAGCTTATTGAATGATTATGTCTATTCTGACTGAAAAAAATGGGATAATTTTTGAAACTATACAGCAACAGGATATAGAAGCAACTGCTGCTTGTATTTCCAATATTATGTCCAAATCTGAACCCATCACTAGGGCTTTGCAAATTTCTGAAGCTGAGTTTCATGGTTTCGCTATTCCTTACTGCCATAAAGCAGTAAAAGAATCTGTTTCTCTTGTTGCCAAAGATCGACAAACAGGACAAATTGTCGGATTTATTATTTCGAAAGATTTGATGACATGGCCTCCCGAACGACTAGAGATACCCAGTGATAAATTTGAGCCAATTTTCAATTTATTGGAGCAATTATACCGAGTTGCATTCAAAAAGTTAACTTTCTCTCCTCCAGTTTACCCAGCTTACCCTTACCCAGCTTATCCTTACCCAGCTTATCCTTATCCAGCGTACCCAGCTTACCAAGCTATTACTATGGAAAGCAACTTGGTATTAGAATCGATTTACAAGTCTAAAAATTTCATTTCACAAGGAGAAGTTTTACATATTTTTCTTCTGGGAGTTGTCAAAAACTATGCCAATAAAAACATTGCTAAAACACTAATAGAAGTAAATTTAAAATTAGCTAAACAGCGTAATTTTAAAGCGGCTATTGTGGAAGCTACTGGATTAGCATCCCAGCATATATTTCGCAGTTTTGGCTTTCAGGAAGAAGCGGCTATTAAATACAAAACATACAAGTTTAATAACAAAAAAATTCTGTCTACTATAGAAAATAGTGAAAAGTGTATACTTATGTCGGCTAAGATTTAAATAGCCCTCTTCTGTAAATCGGAGGCTAGATATTTTCCCTAATTATAACTTGTTGCGGGGATTTAATCATCTAATTAGTACAATTAAACTCTGCATAGACAGATTAGATGACGGAGGATGAGCTTGAATATATAAGTCATCTCTCCATCTCCTTGTTAGTTTAGATACCAACTACTTTTAAAGAAGGTTTCTCGAAAGTGTTCAAATACACCTTCTCTTTTTTACATTCCTGTTCCAATTCAAGGACAAACCTGTAATTGTACACACCCGTGGGCAAGGTACTTAATACAGCCCCAGCCCAATAGTAGTACACAGGACAATAAGGAGATCTCATCATGTCAGGACCACCGTAAACCTTCAACTCAGTGCAGACTTTGGTCTCAGAAAATTCCTCAGTGTCGCCTTCTTGTTGGCTGTCCAGAAAAACGATATTGTTGATCTTCGGCATAGGCGGCCATGTCCCATCGGGTCTTTTTTCCATATCCATAGGATAGATAATCCAATTGAGAACTTGCCCTGGCTTACAGACGGTTTGCAAATGCCCCGTTCCTTGACCTGTACCACCCACGCTATTATCCATCATGTAAATAGCATCTTTGGTCGTCCGATCTTTAACAGCTTTATGAAGGTCAATGACTGTTACTATATTAAGCTGTACGGAATTGAGCTGCCCTGGATTTTGCTTTTTTAGAGTAAACGTATCTGACATGATTTTCCTCCTGTTAGTTGAACAAATTGTGATTTTCCAACTGTTCTGCGGCCACAAAACGTGGCCACAAAACATCCAATCCGTTTTTTAACGGCTTAGGCATCCTTACCTACGAGATAGAGAGGGGAAGCAGTAGGTATCGATTCTGCTCGAGTCCCCACTTTAAATTTGATGGTGTAGGGAACGAATTTGACATCTTTTTTGACTGTGCCACTCCAGTACGAGACATCAGTACCTTCGTAAGTCTTCTTTTCCGGCTCGCAGTAGTTCTTGTCAATGATGATTTCATCGATGGCTGCATAGGCTTCACATTCTAAGAATATGACTGTCCAAACCAATCGGTCTCCTTTTTCGACGACAGTCTTCAAATTCTTAGTGCCCTGCCCTGTGGAACCATTCGCTTTATTGGTGTCCATAAAATAGACTTCTCCACTCAAGGAATCGGTTGCCAGGGCTCCCACTACATCTATTACAGAGGCTATCGTTATCGTTTTCCCCTTTGTTTCTATCGTTTTAGCTTTCGTTTCTGTTGCCATGATCTATCCTCCAATATTTTTTGTAATTACGATTGAAGCTTAAGCAGTGGTCTAAACAATAGGGATAGGGAGGAAGCCAACACCTGCATTTGTAAACCCATTCTTTTTAGGGTCATTGCTAATCTTGATAAATGCTTCACAGGTCATATCTACCGGTACCCAAGCCGATTCTCCATCCTTCAAGGTGAGCTTATATAGTTGGACATGCATGGTGTAGGCATAGGTCCCTGGTTGGGATGTATCAACAGATGCAGCCCAATACCAACCGTCTGTCACCATATCGGGAGAGCCATATGCAGCCGGATAAATTATGTTTTTATCGACTGCTTCACCACTGATACCCGTAATGATCGGATTAAGAGAATTGATATCGGAAATTTTCTCTTCAGATTGAGCGACGAGTTCACCCGTGACATCCATAATTTTTTGTCCAGAATGCCCAAAATCGTGCTTGACATCACTACGTTTGCTCTGGACTTTAGTCTTAACACCCGTCGCTTGGGAGATCTTTTTTAGTTCCTCTAGGACATGGACGATACTTGTGAATCTTTCCTTTTCAGTGTTTTCAATTTTATTGGCGAGTTCCTTAAGATCGTCGAGTGCCTTGAGATCGCTATTTTTCGATTTGTCTGCTAGAAAGCTCTTAGGAAGGGTAGGCGGAAGAGAACCAACGCCATATGGCAGCCAGTTCAACACCTGCTCATTAGCCTGGGAACCATCACAGTAATGAGTGCCATTGATCGCGGAAACCAATTTGTCAGTCCCTAAACCTTCTGACCCTTGCAATTTCATATTGTCGAACAGGTAGGAATTACCTGCCAATGTGTTGGCTTTTATGGCTGCTTCTACATCAACCATCAATATTATTCCAAGCTGTTGGCTCATAACGTTTCTTTTCCTCCTTAGTTAAGGTTTGTTTTCACTCTCGAACGACGTAGACTAAACCGCACCTAAAGTACCGTTTCTATTGGCGTTTTTTGTTGACTTACAGTTAAATTCGCTTCAAAGAAGGTGTATCTACATACATAAGACAGTTCTTCCCTTCATACATTTGAAGCTCTAACCTGTACCGATATTCCACACCTGGTATCATGTACCATGGCACAATTCCAGACCAAACGTTTAAATGAAGCTTGTCGCTTTCAAGTTCCGTAGGGTCAGTTGGGATCGGATCGATACTGCTACCGTCTTGGTTAAGAAAAGAAATCTTTCTGATTGCTACTGGTGTTTGCAAATCAATGGCTAAGATTGTCCAATTGATAGTCTGTCCGGGATAGCACAAAGTACACAAGTTTGGTGTTCCTTGATTGAGGCTACCCCAAGGACTATTGTCCATCATGCAAAGGTTGCCATTTAGCAGCGTTCCGCCCGAAAGCGATTCAATAACATCAAGAACGCTGAATATGCTGATTTTTGATTCCACAACTTTCCTCCTATTAGTTTACTTCAAAAAATATTCCTGAACAAAGAAACCTTGCCTAGCTCAGTTCTATTTTTTTGTTAGTGTGGGACGATATTGGTAAACAGCAATACCCTATAGCCCATATTAAATAGGCATTTTGTACTGCTTTGTTCAAGTTTTATCCTATCATGAAAGTTCGTCAATAATTCATCACTTTTCAAAATATTTACGAGCCAAGTAACTTTGCCTAGCTCAGTTCTATTTTTTTGTTAGTGTGCGACGAAATTGAAAAACTACACCAGACCATTTCCAATATAGACTACGATCCTAGGACTGCTTTTTTCGAGTTTTATCCTATCATGATTTCTGATCAACAATTCACTTTATTTAAAAAATATCTCTGATCCAAGGAACCTTGCCCACCTGAGTTCGATAAATTTCGTCAGACCACCTTTTCACCAATTTTATTTCAAAGCTATACCCAGTCTTATCAAGGTAATTGGCATTGGCTTCCCCTCGGTTAAATATAGATAAAGCGCTGGTTAAGGCTTCAATAAATAAACGCTTTACCCCTTCCACTCCCAGCGTATTTTCCATTTTTAGAAATAAAGTTCTCGGATCATCTACCGCCGCCATTAGGTGCAGGGCTTTCCTGGTTCGATAATTTGAAAACTGCATTTCGTGGGCTGATGCTTGCAAATCAAAAACACCCGCATCCTTCAATGCACGGCAGAGGGAAGCGTAAACTGAAGGAGCAGGGAATTGGGTGTCGCCAAGGTGAATAACATCCCCACTGCGGCCCAAAAACTCGAATTGTTGGGTTTTCAATCCTGAGCCGTCTAAATTGGGGCGACGGATTACCCTGTCTCCGGATTTAAACCTGAGAAATGGTGCTTCATGGGCATGAAGTCGAGTTACTACCAACTCACCTTCCTCACCTTCAGCTACCCAACCTCCTCGATCGTCTACAATTTCAACCAGATGTAGCCCTGGCACAGTAGCCAGATAAGCAGATTCTGCCTTCAACTGCAAGCCAATAGCTTCGTTTTGTACCGTAGCAAAGTAGCTTAAAACTTCTAAATTGGGATAAAGTTCTTTTAGTTCAATCTGCTTACGATGGGGCAATACTCCACTACCGTACATTGCCACGCGGAAACTTTTCCGGGCTTCCTCATGTAAGCCAATACCGAGATCGCTTAGTATGGCTATTCCTGCCGAAATTGCCATAATCGCTTTGGGTCCTTTGTAGGACATGATATGCTGATAGACTTCCTTCATCACAGGACCAGCGCCAAGATAGTTGATACCTGGTATGTGCTGCAAAACACCTCCAACCATGGTGCCGCTACTCCACATTTGAAAATCTGCCAATGTGGTAGCAACCCACTTGGGATCGTCCCCGGCGAGGTAATCCCGTAGCATATATTCGCCGATGAATTTTCCGGCGATTTTGTAGGTGTCGTGTAACTCCCGTAATGAATAGACCATTTCTACTGGCAAGCCATTACTGGTTCCACCACTGGCGACAATTTCAAAACCACCATAGCTTAAAGGGACGACCAAACCTGGCCTTGACCCCATAAACATATCACCCATAGCAGTCTTATCGCAGACCGGCAGTTGCTGCCATTCCTCAAAGTTGCGGGGAGCTTTTTTTGTTCCCGATTTCTCAATTAGATCTTTCCAAAGAGGATTGAGCATTAAAGTATTGGTCATTTGCTGCAAACGCCGCAATACCAAAGCATTTTGAACCTCGAAATCAATTTCACTATATGTCTTCTGGTAAAGCTTTTCACATTCTTTCATTTTTTCAAAGAATGAGGGCAGTTTCACCACTTCATCAATTGATTTTGGCTCCAACTCTTCATCTGGAATTAAATAATTAGCCAAATCCTCTGAGTTGGAGGAAGATTCGGTTTTAATCATCACATTTGTCACCATTTTTCTAGTCCTTTATTTTGTGAAGCTAACAGACATTAAACTTGGGGATTGCCTGTTCCCTGTTCCCTGTTTCCTATTCCCTTTGGTCAAATCTCGATCCGCAGCAGGATTTATACCAAGACTCTATCATCAGGGTGCGTTACCCTCTGAAGGTCAGACTAGCAACGCTACTAAACTAATAGTGTCCGCGTAAATCCTATACAGTTAGAGTTTAAATGCACAACAACTCATTGAGTCTTTTGCTTTCATTGAGTAATTCTTGTCCGGTTTTTCTGATTTCGTCCAGTAACATCCGGAAGTGATCGGTATCGATCTGATGATTCATAAAAACGACGCGCAAGGCTCCGCTACGATTAACGTCAACCTTCGAGATGAAGAATTTACCTCCTTCTCTGATTCGGTTTCTAATCGCTACCTGAAAATCGGGGAATGCGCTTTCCCGCAGATTAACGGGGAGATAACGGAAGCAAAGTAGGTTGGCTTCTGGCTGATGAATTGTTTGGAAATCTGCTTCACTGTTCAGGATCTCATAAGCGTGTTTAGTCAACTGACACAGATAATTAATCTTATCAGCAAACAGCGCTTTTCCATATAGCGTCCACAATACCCACAAGTTCATAATTAGGGGTCTTTTGGTACATTCAAAATTCTGTTCTGCACTGTCGAATTCAGTGTAAATATCCGGCTTTTTCTCAAAGACATAGCTGGCATCCTGACGGAAGGCACCATAGCTCTTTTCCTTATTCTTGTAGAAAAGCAGGGTACATGGAGCAGGCACAAACATCATCTTGTGGGCATCTAAAAAAAAGGAATCGGCTTTGGCGATTCCTTTTAATTTGTGGCGCAACTGATCGGAAACTATTAAGCTACCACCGTGAGCGCCATCGACATGGAGCCAGATATTTTTCTCTTGGGCTATATCTGCTAATTCGTCGATGGGATCGAAAGCTCCCATTGTAGTGGTTCCGGCGGAAGCAACTAGACAGAAAACTTTCAGTCCTCGTTTTTCTGCGGCTTCCAGGGTAGGGCGTACTTTCTCGATACAAATTTGGTTTTTCTGGTTAATCGGCAAGCGCACAATCTGATCTTCTCCGATTCCCAATATCCCCGCAGCCCGAGAAATGCTGTAATGGGCATCACCTACTGCGATCGCTGGACGAGATTGCCCCGACAACCCATAGATACCTTCGGACCAAATTTGAGGAAACTTGTCATTTCTGGCCGCTAAAAGGGCTGTCAAACTCGCCAACGATCCCCCGGAAGTCGTCACCATGGCAAAACGCTCTCGCTCCCAACCAATGAATTTGTTAAACTCATCGGCCATAATAGACTCAACCACATTTGGTAACTGTGCCGCTTCATAAAACGACGAGGGCTGATTGACAATTGAACTAACTAAATCAATCACACCAGCCAAGGGAATTGTACCGGAAAATTGCCTTCCCATATAACCGGGCGAGTGAACTTGTATCCCGGTTTTAATATACAAGTCAATAATCGCCGCTAGCTTTTCTTCGTCAGCAATGCCCTCACCTTCGGATGCCATCAAATCCTTTGCCGTCTGCAACAGGACATCAGGATTTGTCAGCGCTAGCCCCCTGATTGAGGAGTCAGCCAAATATTTTTCTAGTTTGGAAATAACAATCTCTGCATTCTTCCGAAACAATTTAGGAGAGAAAGCATCCAGCTTTAGTCCGCTTTGTTTTTCACTAGTTAAGTGTTCCTGGGAGTAGTCCCAGGACAATCCTCTAGACTCAGGATTAGAATACTCTAGATTATCTCTAAGATACATGCAATTATTTCCTTGCTATTAACCTTGCTATTAAATCAACACTCTAAACGATATTAAAAGCCCCCGTTATAGTCGGTACTGCGATTTAACGGGGGCTTGTTGACTATGGACTAAACTGAGTCGTTGAGTAATTGATACAGCATTTCCGCTCCACGCTAATTTTATTTTAATTTGATCGCTAAATATAGCGTAGCAGCAGAAATCAAAAATTACAACCCCCTCTCTCAACTTCATCTGATATAGCAGTCGCCAAGGCGCTTAGTGCATTTTTGGTCACTTTGTCAAGTGTATTTCGACTCTGATCAATGACTTAACCGCCATGGCAGTTGCTATAGAGCGTTTTTACTAGTGCATTGCGGCAGAAGTTTCTCATCAGTGCCAAAGCTTGACAGTGGTTTTCTCTCCCCGTCGGCTTTTTGTATTTTAACTACTCAAACTAATAGTTTAGCAGACTAAGTACGGAATAACCCTATTAATTTGATTCAATTAAGGCTATCGCTGAAATAGTCGGGACAACCTTAGCATAGGCAAAGTCAAGTGCTGCCATAAATGCACAATGAACCTCTAGTGCGGGTATTATATGACCATAGAAGACAAGATTCCTGGTCGCACAGGCATCATGAACAACAACACACTCAAATCCCAAGTCAAATGCAGCACGAGTCGTTGAATCTATACAATTTTGAGTCATCCCCCCACAAATCACCACTCTTTTCACCCCAGCACCATGTAAATCGTCAAGAAGACTAGTATCACGAAAACTATTTGCGAATTCTTTCAAAACAACCTTTTCATTTCCTATTGGTTGAACCAATTTATGAATTTCAACGCCCTCGGTTCCCTCAACGAAAAACGGCGCATTAGGATCTTTCGCGACATGTTGAATATGGAAAATTGGGCAACCCTTCTCACGAAAAGCCTCCAGCAAATTCTTAGCATTTTGTGCGGCGGGATACATGCCAACAAGTTCCCATTTCCCCTGCAGGAAATAATCGTTCTGAATATCGACTATGATTAATGCGGTCTTCATTAAACCCCTCCACTGCTAAATTATGTGTCCGATCGGTTGACGAGGACTTACCTACCTTCTTTATAGCAGATTCTATGATGTTTTGGTAGCGCTTTGGCTATATTCCCAACCCAATTTTCCATCCTCATAAACGTTTATTTATGAAAACAGCAGCAATTTTATATCAGCGAGACGGATACGAAACCAGCGGCAAACGCCTTATGGGTAGGCAAGCAGCCAGTGCAGGTTTTCTTAAAGCTTTAGCCCGTTACACTACAGGAGAAAGCCTCTATTGTTTTACCACTAATCGGACAGGATTCGAGGACTTTTGTCAACAAGTTCGCCCTTGGCTTAAGAATTCCCTATCCCTGCAATGGATTCCAGCGAATAATCCTCAATCCCTGACTCAGCCCGGTACACTCTACAAACCAGATCCCCTGATTACCCAACTTGCTTGGCAACGGCGCTATGGAAACCAGCAAGCCTACAGCCTTTGCGGGATTACCCACACCCTTGCTAGTAAAGAGGTAATGGCGGGTATTGGTGACTTATTAATTGCCCCTGTTGAACCTTGGGATGCGATTATTTGTACCTCCCAAACTACTAAAACTACAATCCAACGACTGTTAGAAACTCAAGCAGATTATTTAGCCCAACGTATTGGTGCTAAACCAGATTATAAAATACAGCTACCAGTGATTCCCCTCGGCGTTGATTGCGATACTTTCCTCCAAAATAAAACTGATAAAAATATCCGTCGAAAATGGCGACAGGAGTTAGGTATTGGTGCTGATGACTTAGTTATTCTCTTTGTTGGTAGGCTGATTTTTCATGCTAAAGCTCATCCAGTGCCAATGTATTTGGCCGTAGAAAAAGCAGCGCAAACCACCAAAGAAAAAGTACATCTTATCCAATCAGGATGGTTTGAAGATCAACAACAAGAATTTAGCTTCAAACAATGTGCAGCCCTTCTATCTCCTAGTGTAAATCCAATTTTTATCGATGGTCGTCAATCGAATATTCGTGAAGAAATTTGGTCATTAGCCGATATTTTTATCTCCCTTGCAGATAATATTCAAGAAACCTTTGGACTGACTCCCATTGAAGCAATGGCTGCCGGTTTACCTGTAGTAGTATCAGATTGGAATGGCTATCAAGAAACAGTAAGAGATGGGATAGATGGGTTTCGGATTCCTACCCTAATGCCAGGATCTGGATGTGGTTTAGATTTTGCAGCAAGTTATTACGATAACAGTCTCAACTACAGCACCTATATCGGTCATATTAGCTTGATGACTGCGGTAGATATTGATGCTTGTGCCCAAGCTTTAACCACCCTCTTCAATCAACCAGAATTGCGCCAGAGGATGGGAGAAAATGCCCGCAAACATGCCCGGAAAATTTATGATTGGTCAATCATAATTCCTGCCTACGAAAACCTCTGGGAAGAGCTTACAGAATTGCGCCTACAAGCCACAACTAAAACCCATCTAAATCCTGGTATACCTTCCAATCCCCTCTGTGACGATCCCTGCCAATTACTATCTCATTATCCTACCAAAATATTGAGCAACGAGCAAGTATTAAGTCTGGGTTCCATGGCAAAACCAGAAAGGCTACACATCTTACAGAATATCTGGATGACCAACTTTGGTGCAGATAAGCGATCGCAAACTACGATAATTGAAGAAATATTAGCGATAATCGCCCAAACAGGTTCTCTCACAGTCGGAGAAATTTTAACTCGTTATGGTGGTGAAGATCCATCTGCTAAAATTTATCTATCTCGCACCTTAGTTTATTTACTGAAGTTTGATATTCTGCGATTTGCGATAAATATTCATCAAACATCTCCATAAATTCACGTAGGGCGGGCATCTTGCCTGCCTTTAAAATTATTTTATGGAGAAGCATATTAATCATTAGTCATTAGTAAAAATAATCACCAACAACTAATAACCAATAACCAACAACCAATAACCAATAATCAATTAAAAGACGTGAATATTACTATTAGTCATCGCCAAACCAGTAGATAGCGTCGCAATCTTAACTTGTGCCGCACCACCAATACCATCAGCATCAAAGAATAGCGCACCAGTCTTCTGATTGTAGATAAAGCGATCGCTTGCGTCACCTGCACCTGTACCAATCCGGAATTGATCTGCACTAATCGTAGAACCTGCTAAGAAATCGGTAGAGCCAAATCCTTGAGCGGAAATAGCAATAATATCTTCGTTAACGTTGAAATCAATAATTTTATCGATACCATCAGAGGCAGAATTAAAATTAAAGCGATCGTAGCCAGTACCACCCCGCAGCGTATCATTACCGCCACCACCAGTAAGGATATCGTTCCCATCTCCACCAGTCAAACTATCATTTTGATTTGTCCCAATTATGGTATCAAATCCAGCTTTACCATCTATAGTTACCCCACCCAAAGTGAATTGAGAAGCATCAATGATATTATTGCTAGCACCGCCAGTTAAAGTGGCTTGTTCAATGCTAGTTAAACTATCAATATCATTGGCAATCAGGAGAGTATCGCTCAGAGTAATATCGTAATCTGCGGTAACAGTAACACGGTCAATACCATCCCCACCATCAATTACATCATTTCCTGTTCCACCCGTGAGGGTATCATTACCATCACCACCAAAAAGGCTGTCAAAACCACTCCCACCATTGAGCTTATCATTGCCAATTTCACCATAGAGAGTATCGTTGCCAGCATCACCATTGAGGATATCATTAGGCTCTACCGGATTAAGAGGTGCAAAGGCTGCACCACCGGATTTGATTTTGCTTGATGTTAATATGCCTGAGATGAATGGTTATGAAGTTTGTCAACATCTAAAAGCAGAGGAGCGCACTCGCGAAATTCCGATCATTTTTATTAGTGCCCTTACTGAGGTACTTGATAAGGTGAAAGCCTTTGCAATTGGTGGGGTAGATTATATTACTAAACCTTTTCAAGTTGAGGAAGTTTTAGCCAGAATTGAGACTCACCTAACTATGCGGAAACTGCAACAGCAACTCCAGGCAAAAAATATCCAATTGCAGGAAGAAATTCAAGAACGAGAACAGGCTGAAGAGCGCTTTGCTAAAGCATTTCGGGCTAGCCCTAATCCAATTGCGATCGCAACTCTTTCTGAAGAACGTTTTATCGATGTCAATCCTAGCTTTCTTGCCATGAGTGGCTATTCTCTGGAAGAGGTAATTGGACATACCGCTGGCGAACTTAGGTTAGGTAAAGATAGAGAAACAATTGCTAATATTATCCAACGCCTGGTAGATACTGGTGCTGTATATAATCAAGAATTTTAATTTCGCACCAAGTCTGGAGAAATTAAGATTATCCTATTATCTGTTGAACTAATTGATATTTCTGAAGTTGAGTGCGTCCTCTTAATTGCTAATGATATCACAGAAAGAAATAGATTAGAAAACGAATTTATCTCTTTAGTCAGTCACGAACTCCGTACTCCTCTTACCTCGATGATGGGATCGCTAGATCTTTTGGGATCTGGACAACTGGGCACTCTCACAAATCGAGGACAAAATGTTCTAAATATTGCAATTACTAATACCGAAAGATTGATTCGGTTAGTGAATGATATTCTCGATTTGGAGCGAATGAAGTCTGGCAAAATTGCCATGGAAATAGTAAAATGCAATGGGGCTGATTTGTTAAAACAAGCAGCGGAAGCTATGGAATCAATGGCAGAGAAATCACAGGTCAAGCTAATTGTCAATCCTGTAAATGTAGAACTTTGGGCTGATCCAGATCGGATTGTGCAAACCCTCACAAATTTACTGGGAAATGGGATTAAATTCTCCGAAGCTGGTAGTACTATTTGGATTAGTGGGGAATTAGTGAGTGGGGAGTGGGGATTGGAGAGTGGAAAGTCGATTAAAACTCCATATATTCTCTTTAGTGTTAAAGACAGAGGGAGAGGTATTCCATCGGATAAAATACAGATTATCTTCGATCGCTTTCAGCAAGTTGATGCTTCTGACTCGCGTCAAAAAGGGGGCACGGGATTAGGATTAGCGATTTGCCGCAATATTGTGGAACAACATCATGGGAAAATTTGGGTAGAGAGTGTGGTGGGTGAGGGTAGTACTTTTTATGTCCTGTTACCTTTGGTTCCCTGTCAGAAACCCCACGCCTGAAGGCGGGGGCTTGAAATACAGCCCAATCTGACCAGTCCAAGTCTAAACTGACTACGTTTAAGGCAAGCGTTTAAGAACATACCAGGGAATGCGTAGCTAGTTCCCTGCTCTATAACCAGACGATTAAATAGGCTTACAAGGGTTAAACCAGTGTCGCTTGGATAGTTACCGACCTTAAACATTGACTAAGCTAACGATCGCACTAAAATTGTAGATGGTAGGTAGGGTGGAGGACAAGGGAGACGCAACCAAGCTGATGAGTGTTGGGTCCAGGTACAACACCCAACCTACAAAATACTTCTAATTGGTCAAGACTATGCACAAAGGTTTTAATCCCAACCCCAAAACTGAAAATGCTACTGAAAGGATCTCTAAGCAACTCATTAGATTAGTTAAAGAATTTGAAAAAAACCAGCGCCAGACTATTCCGATATTCCAGACAACACCCAAGCACCTATTCGCTCTTTCTTCGGCGGTGCATCAGGCTGCCCAGCAATTCTCTGACCTACATTTTGAAGTTGAGTATCTTGAAGGACCGTTGGTGAAGATTTCAGAACATAAAAGTAATCGTAAAGGATTTTCTTACACTTGGGTTGAGACATCTAATACAACTGGCAAGTGGTTACTGATGGCTGCTCCACCAGGGGCGTGGGATTATCGTTGTCTTAGTGTTTGGCGAGATAGGGATAAAGCTATTGAAGTTTCAGACAGTATTTATCAGGAGGTAAAGACTATGCCGCTAGGGGATTGGTACAAGAGAATAGGGACTTATCAGTTATTAATTGAATCTATCCCTGATGATGATGATACGGTTGTATCAGTAATGTACCCAGGCACAGGGGAGGTAATACCTGTTGAAGAAGATGCTCAAGAGCGGATTGAGTTACTTCTCAAGCAGGTTGTAAACGATCCTGGTGATAAAGATGATATTTTGTCTCAGATAAAAGAGTTTTTACCCTAATTTAGCTTTTTCGCCAGAGAGATTAGTGCGATGCCTCTAGCTGGTGTTGCCGTTACGGGGAGGTAAGCCATTTCGGATTTTGAGCGAAAACTTGGGCGATTATCGAATTCTAATTTGTCGCGGCGACAAGAGACCCACCGGGGAATTGTATGCTTTTAGCCTACGCCAGCCTATTCCTTCCGTACCTGAAAGCTAACCCTAAAACTCAGGCAATTCCGGTGATTCTCGTAACGGCTAAATCCCCGGAATCGGTTCAGGAAAGCTTTGCTGGCTTGGAGGTAGCAGCCGTTTTTACTAAACCTTTCCGTCCTTTGAAATTGGCGATGGCAATCAGTGAAGTACTAGGCTGGAGTGAAATAGGAGGGGCATAGATCTAAAAGTCCCCCTTAAACAGGGTAATTTCGGGTAATTTTCGAGAGCTATAGTTCATAATAAGTAGGATGAAAATGAACCACCCAATATGATATCAACTCCTCGCCTACCCCGCACTCTAAGTTCTCTAGAAACCTGGGGTTTTGGTTTAACTGGTTTACTTTTGTGGATGGGTGTTGCCCCTGGTGCAAATGCGGAACTCGGACAACAAGGAATTTTTGTCTGGTTAGTTGGCACAATTATCGGTATTCTCCTCAACTTGCAGGTGAAACGGTTGGGTAGTTATTGGCCTGATATGTCTGGCGGAACTCCAAATTACATTACCAGACTGTTGCAAAACTATCCCGGAATCGCTAGGTATGGCGCTATTGGATATTACATTAGTTGGGTAGCGGTTCTACCAGTCAATGCTATTATTCTCACCGATTTAATTGAAGCAAATCTAAAACCTTTGGGGATAAATTGTCCGGAAATATTACTGACAATTGGGTTCACCTTGCTGGCATTTGTCGTAGCATTTAGTGGGACTCGTGCTATCAGTATCCTCCATTTAGTATTCGTATTGCCAGCAGTTGGTTTTCTCTTAGTTTTTTCTATTCAAGGAATGACTTGGTTAGCCTTTTCTAAGTCCAGCCCCGGTTTAATTCCCCCAACTTGGTCTAGTTTTGAATTTGATGGTTGGGCCAAGTGGTTCTTAAATGCTACTTATGCAGTTTATGCTTGCGAAACTGCATCATCCTTTGTGGCTGATAGCAAAAAACCTGGCGAGACTTTGCGATCGCTATCTATCGCTGCGTGGTTAATTCCAGTAGTATATTTGGGGGGATCTTGGGTTCTGATGCGTTTAGCAACTCAACCAGGATTAAAGGATGACACCTTTTTAAATCTCCTCGCCGCCGCTTCTCCATTTTGGGGTAATTCTGCCCCCTATTTGGTTACTTTTTTAGTCGCTTCCAGCAGTCTACTTGCTTGCGCTACTGCCGTTTCCAACTGTCCCCGCATCCTGTACCAACTAGCCGCTGATGGGCATCTCTCCCCCGTTTTCGCCGTCACTTCCCGTCAAGGTGTTTTTGCGCCAGGGTTATTTCTGACTCTGCTTCTGAGTCTACTCTGTCTGGTTTGGGGTAATGTGCCCCGCATCGTTATGGTAACTGGGGTAGGGTGGATTTCCGCATTCATTTCTCTACATTGGGGGTTATGGCTGTGGCGCGGGAGACGAGAGGTACTTTTCCCCTGGTTGTCTCTAGGATTTTGCTTGATGGAGTTAGTCGTTTTAGTAATTGGGGGATTGGCTTGGAGTGGGGAAGATTTACTAATTGGGTTATTGTTACCTATAGTAATTTTAGCAATAGATCGGGCGATTCGTTATATCAGATTTGCCCCTTTCCATCCAGCTTGGTGGAAGCGCCGTTACAGTTTGCGATCGCGAATTGATCTATCTAGTTTTTTGGGGGTTCAGGTTGGTATTTTAATTTTACTCATCTGTAGTGCCATGGTAATCGGCTGGTTTTTTGGCAGCAAATCCAGTATAGATCTAACCACAGGTGCAAATCTTTTAGAAGTATTAATTTTAGTGGTAGCATTTGTGGGAGTTGCGATCGCTTGTTGGACTAGTTTACCTCAAGTTCTGGCAATTGCTGAAGCCCGCGAACAATCAGAACATCTATTTAATATTGCCATTGACGCTATTTTAGTTTTGGATGAAAATGGCACAATTCGCAAAGCAAATCCCGTTGCGGAACAACTTCTCTCCACAATTAATCCTAATCCGATCGGCACTCCCCTCAATCAGATATTTCTGGAATTGAATAATCATCCTGATACTTGGCTTCGTCGCAGCGAATATACTCTAAATACCGGAGAATCTCCGATTACCCTTGAAGCAGCTATTTCCGATCATTTCAATCAAGACTTTCGAGAATATGTCGTAATTATGCGGGATATTACCAATCGAAAACAAGCTGAAGAGACGATGCAGAATTATAACCGTATTTTAGCACAAAAAGTTTCGGAACGTACTGCTGAACTTGCCCAAGCTAATGCGGAAATTATCGATCTCAACAATCGCCTCAAAGCCGAAAATATCAGGATGAAAACGGAACTAGATGTAACCAGACAAATCCAACAAATGATCTTACCTAAAGCCAGCGAACTCAATGGGATTCCCGGGCTAGAGATTGCTGGCTTTATGGAACCTGCGGCTGAGGTAGGCGGTGATTACTATGACGTACTGCAATATGAAGGTAGGGTTAAAATTGGAATTGGTGATGTTACCGGACATGGACTAGAAAGCGGTGTATTAACGATCATGGTACAAACAGCAGTCCGGACTTTATTGGAAAATAATGAAACCGATCCCAGGCAATTCTTAGATGTAATTAATCGCACAATCTATAACAACGTACAGCGGATGGGTTCTGATAAAAACCTCTCCCTCTGTTTACTAGAGTATCACGAATGTCGTCTATATTTAAGCGGACAACATGAAGAAATGATTCTGGTACGTGCGGGTGGTAATATTGAGCGAATTGACACGATAGACTTGGGGTTCCCCATTGGATTGGAAGCAGATATTACCGATTTCATCAGCGAAGTTATAATTCATTTGCATCCTGGAGATGTCGTAGTATTGTACACTGATGGGATTACGGAAGCTGAAGATGTCAATGGCTTACAGTATGGCTTAGAGCGATTGTGCCAGATAGTTAGCTGCAACTGGCAAGAGTCTGCTGATGACATTCGACAAGCTGTCATCCAAGATTTGCGATCGCATATTGGTTCTCATACAGTTTACGATGACATAACTTTATTAATACTGAAGCAGAAATAGTTGTTGGTTGTTGGTTATTAGTTGTTGGTTATTAGTTGTTAGTTGTTAATGGGTTTAGAGAAACTTATTATTGAGTTTTCGCCAAACAACTAATAACTGTGACAGGCGTATCGACTGTCCTACAACAAACAACAAACGAAAAATGACAAATAATAAATGACAAACAACAAACGAAAATGACACAAATATTTGGAGAATTTAACGAAATATTGACTCCCAGCCAGGAATATTTAGTGCTACAATTTTCCCCTAGCTCCATTCCTCTAAAACATCGCTGGCGAAATAATGGGTTGTCGGCAGATTTTATGGCATACTATTTTATGACATTCTTTCCTGGCAGTGAGGAGGATGGCGATACCGACTCTAAACAAGCAGAAATTAAAGGAGCAGTAAGTTATATTGCCAATGAATTGATAGAGAATGCAATGAAGTTTAATGATGAAACATCGCCCCACCCGATTAGTATTTCACTCCACTTACATCAAGACAAATTGATCTTCCTTACTACAAATAGTATTTCTCCGGAAAATGTCAGCGATTTTCAGGCATATATTCAGCAACTAATCACCTCAGATACCGAAGAGTTGTATATTAGTCAGCTAGAAAAAAATGCGGAAGACGAAACCTGTACAGCATCTAGGTTAGGCGTATTAACGATGATCAATGATTATCTCGCCAAGGTAGGCTGGAAGTTTGAAACTGTTCAAGAGGAACAGAAAATTATCGCTGTGACTACAATGGTTCAGTTGACTGTATAGGGAACCTAGAGTTACATTAATGTGTAAGGAGGTTGGGTGATGGATATTAAAACGAAAGACTACAGTGTATGTTATGATACAACAACTTGGACTGTTGACTGGCAAGGTTCCCTGCGGCTCAGTGGGAGTGACGAGTACGCGCCTATTGTGGATTTGCTCGAACAAGTGACAGAGAGTCAGCCACCTAGCATTACTCTCAATCTGAGGCATCTCGAGTTTCTCAATAGCTCCGGTATCAGTATGCTATCGAAGTTTGTGATTAAGGTGCGTCAGAAAAAAAATATTAGTGTCGTAGTGCAAGGCTCTCAGAAAATACCGTGGCAAGGTAAGTCGTTGAAGAATTTACAGCGGTTGATGCCGACTTTGAAGCTGGAATTGGAGTAGGTGACTAAAGGATGAAGGCTGAAGGTTGAAAGATGAAGGTTGAAGTCATTCAGGAAGGGTAGTCTGAAATTAATTTCAGTCATTAGTCAGGAATTGAGGGGAGTTTGGTTGATTCCTTATTGTATCGATTATTAGTCAGTTGTCAGTTGTCTGTTATTTTTCACTTACCACTGACAAACAACCAATAACAAACATCAAACATCAAACATCAAATGGACAATGAACCAATCTCTTCACAACCTGACAATCATCTGGCAATCTTAGAAGAAGAGCTATCAAGAGAACAGCTACTTCTAGAAATTGCCCGCCTGCGGCAGGAAATTGAGGAAGTAAAGCAGGAAAAAGCGGACTTGGAAATTTTGTTAGAGACGACTACGGAACATGCGGATACAATTGAAGAAGTATTGCATAATCAAGCAGAGTCAGCGGTACGTGATAGTGAGAAACGTTTAGTGCAATTTTTGGAAGCTGTACCTGTGGGAGTATTTGTCGTTGACGCTAGTGGTAGACCATACTATGCTAATCAGACAGCTCAACAGATTCTAGGCAAAGGTATTATCCCACAATCTGCCGCAGCACAATTGCCAGAGATTTATCAATCTTACATGGCGGGAACAGACGAATCCTATCCTACAGACAGCCAACCGCTATTCCAAGCATTGAAAGGCGATCGCGCTACTGTCGATAATATAGAAATCCGTCAAGATAATAAAATTATACCCCTAGAAATGTGGGCAACGCCAATTTTTAACGAAACTGGCGAAATTGTTTACGCCATATCTGCTTTTCAAGATATCACCCAACGGAAGCAAGCGGAAGTTGAGCGCATTTCTTTTACCCAAGAATTGGAAGGTAAAAATGCCGCTTTGCAAGAAATGGACAAGATTAAAGATGAATTTTTAGCTAATACCTCTCACGAACTTCGCACGCCCCTTAATGGTATTATCGGTTTGGCTGAATCCCTGATTGAAGGCGCTACGGGACAACTTCCATTACAGACTATTGCTAATTTAGAAATGATCGTTTCTAGTGGTAAGCGATTAGCTGCTTTAGTCAACGACATCCTAGACTTTGCCAAACTAAAACATCACAATCTCGAACTCCAACTCCAACCCGTAGGAATGGGAGAAATTACTGATTTGGTGCTACGACTTTCTCAACCATTAGTCGCTCAAAAACCCTTACAATTGATTAATAATATCAGTTCCGACTTGCCATCAGTTTATGCTGATGAGAATAGAGTTCAACAAATTTTACATAATTTAGTCAGTAATGCAATTAAATTTACCGATAGCGGCATTGTAGAGATATCAGCAAAAATAATCATTTCACCTAATTCCATTACAACGAACAACCAACAACCAATAACCAATAACCAACAATTAGCAATTACTATTTCTGACACAGGTATTGGAATTCATGAGAATAAATTAGATAAAATTTTTGAATCATTTGAACAGGCAGATGGTTCAACGGCTAGACAATATGGTGGTGCTGGTTTGGGACTAACAATTACCAAACGACTTGTTCAGTTGCATGGAGGTGAAATTAAGGTTGAATCTACTATTGGTATTGGTTCCCGATTCACCTTTACCCTACCTCTAGTGACAGATAAAATACTGGAGACTAGACAAGGAATCAAAGATACATATCCATCACCACATCCAACCTCTCCATCAACATCAAAACTTTTAGTAACCAACAATTCAGATACTTTATTACTACCTGAATCTGTTTCTAGTAAACAGAAAATTATTTGTGCTAGCGATTTGACTATCCTAATTGTGGATGATGAGTTGGTGAACCGTCAGGTACTCCTCAATCATTTGTCCCTGGAAAACTATTGCGTCGTACAAGCATCTTCTGGAATAGAAGCACTAGCATTAATCGAGGAGGGTTTAAAACCAGATCTAATATTACTAGATGTCATGATGCCGCGCATGACAGGCTATGAAGTTTGTCGAAAAATACGGGAACATTTTCCTGCCAATGAACTACCAATCTTGATGTTAACTGCTAAAAATCAAGTCTCCGACTTAGTGGAAGGATTAAATGCCGGGGCAAATGATTATCTGAATAAACCCATATCAAAAAATGAACTACTATCTCGAATAAAAACTCATCTAGAAATATCCAAACTAAACCTCGCCTATAGTCGGTTTATACCCCGTGAATTTCTGCAATTCTTAGACAAGAAAAGTATTCTTGATGTCCAATTAGGCGATCAAGTTCAAAAAGAAATGTCCGTGCTATTTTCTGATATTCGCAATTTTACTACACTTTCAGAAAGCCTGACACCAGAGGATAATTTTAAATTTATTAACGCTTATCTGTCTCGTATGGAACCAGCTATTAGCGAAAATCATGGCTTTATTGATAAATATATTGGTGATGCTATTATGGCTCTGTTTGCTGGAGGGGCTGATGATGCAGTTAGAGCGGGAATTTCTATGTTACAGCGGTTAGTAGCATACAATCAACATCGGGCTAATTATGGCTACATGCAGATTCAAAATGGCATTGGCATCAACACAGGTTTGCTGATGTTAGGTACAGTCGGCGGGAAAAACCGGATGGATAGCACTGTGATTAGTGATGCTGTTAATTTAGCTTCCCGCCTGGAAGAATTAACCAAAGATTATGGAGTGTCTTTATTAATTTCCCATCAAACATATTCGCGGTTACAAAAACCTAAAGACTATGCTATCCGCATCATCGATAAAGTTCAGGTTAAGGGCAAATCAGAAAAGGTAACAGTTTATGAAGTATTTGATGCGGATTCAGCCGAAATTAGAGATGGTAAATTAGCTTGCAAACAAGAATTTGAGGAAGGAATATCCCTTTACCAGCAAAACTCTATTCGAGATGCCGCACAACTTTTTACTCATTGCTTGCGTACAAATCCTAGAGATAGAGTAGCGCAAATTTATCTGAGGCGTTGTCGAGATTAGCGAGCGTTACTTCAGTAATTGATAGAGATATCAGCCTTAAGTTAAGATATTTCAGCAAAGAGAGAAAGCTGAGTAACAGTCTTAACTGACTTGTAAAAAATTAACTCTCGATTTCTTTTACCTGCCACACCACTGAGTATCGTTAGGGGCTTAAATGATAAGTAATTAGCCCCATCACCTTCACAGCAAATTACTTCACCTTTGCGAGTCATTACCCATCTTGCCAATTCCTCATAATTAATACCTTCACTCCCATATTGGTAGCCCTTACCTGATTCAAATTGATAAGGAGGATCGATAAACCACGTTGCTTCTACATTGGGAGCATCAGTATAGTCACCACAAATAATTTCCCAGTGCTTGACTTTATATAAATTCGCAGCTATATATCTTTTACTGATTTGCCAATTTCTGGCTAGGAGTGGTGTAGTTTTGATCGTTTTATATTTGAATGCCATCTTAGTGACGGCATGAATTATATGGAAAAATTCGGAAGTTTTGTCCCCTACCTCCAAATTTGGCATATTCATAATTTCTTCAGGTGTGGCTTTATATATTAACCACTTCCAAATACTGGCTACTCTCTCATCTTTCTCCACTAGAATCACGCGCTTCTTCCAGTTATTGCTCGAAAGAGCATAAGCAGCAGATCCTGCGAAAGGTTCAATAATTGTATTAAATAGAGGCAAGGGATAATACTTTGCGATCTGCTTCTTGCGACCATAGTAGTAAAACATCAGGAGCTGATCCAGGTACAGTAATTTTAATTTAGAGGTAAATCTAGAATATCATAAATTCAAGTATATCTTGATACTTCTCTAAGTAATTTTCTCGATCCAGTAAGACAACCCAGCCTTCACCCATCTTTCTCTTCCCGCTAGTCTTCATTCCAGTAACTTTGGTATTTCTCCCTGTTGTGCCACTAATCTCACCCCAATCATTCTCACATAAAGAGTTAGCGTAGAATACACCTGTAATAATAGGGAATCGTTCTATCTCTGATGCTTCTACACCCGCAAAATCCCAGACTAGCCCTAAGAGAGACTTTACCTCTCTATGGTGAGCTTGCCATGTTATTCCAGTCAGATAATTAATGCGTTTTTCTCCAGATGAAAGATTACTGCCAGTCTTGATATTTCCCACCGTAGCTTTCACTTCTAAGCCTTGAGGATAATTGCGAAGTTGCTCCTCTGTAGCAGACTTTCCGGTCAGAGGTATAATATCTGGATGTCCTTTCTCAATAGGGTTCACTATAACCCCCACTATTTTGGCTAAACAATCGCAAAAAACAGCACCTATAATACTACTAGTCGTCTTAAAATCAATGCTTTTATATAGGACAAAAGGCAGAGCATCTAATAACTTACTTGTATCTTGAATGGCTAAATAAATGTTCGTGCTAGTTACAGTGAATCCACATTCTATAGAGAATTTATCTCTCACCTTGTATTTCACATCTGTATCTGTATCCGTGTCGCTAATCAACTCGCTACTGACATCATTAAGTCCCTCAAATAGTTCTGAGATTGTTAAACCTAACGTTGTTGCGATTACCTCTATATTGCGTAGGCTTAGATTTCTTCTGCCCCGCTCAATACTACTAATGTATGTACGATCTAGGTTACATTCGTGAGCAAAGGCTTCTTGTGATAGTCCTTTTCCCTCCCGAAGTTCGCGAATCCTCAATCCGAGGCGTATTTGTATGTCTACAGGTGGCTTCATATTATGATATAAAACCAGATGTAGTCAAAAAGTCTACGGACTATAAGTCACATTGATTTAATGCCTGAAGAATTCTCCTTGTCAAGCTAGCCCCCCATTAAGGTTGATAATTTGTAACAAATACTAAACTTCAATGATGGGCTGTTAAATTGTTAATACTTTTAGTGCAGTTAAACACAGTAAAACCTCATTTGGCTAATTATACCTTGAAAACTAGATCTAATTACTATCAACTTCTCCCTTACATCCACCCCCACTGGAAAACCATTTATCAGGCATTAGCTTGCACTTTGGGGGTGACGGTATTTTGGCCTATCCAAGCTCAACTAGCTGGCAAAATTGCTAAATTCGTCGGCGAGGGCAATATTGCGGCACTGATTCAATTATCTGGCATTATTGCTTTGGTTTTTCTGATCCAGAAAATCCTGATGTATGGGCAAGATGCTTTAATGGCAAAAGCGGCTCTTGCTCTTGCTTTTGACTTACGGAAGCGAGTATATGCTCACATCCAAAATCTTAATATTACTTATTTTGAAACGGCGAAAACTGGGGATTTAACTTACCGACTTACTGAAGATATTGATAGAGTAGGGGAAGTTGTAAATAAGGTTTTCCATGACTTTATCCCTTGTATTTTACAGCTTATTGTTGTGTTGAGTTACATGATTTATCTCAACTGGCAATTAACCCTAGGTACTTTTATTACAGCACCTTTGATGGGTATTTTAATTGGTTGGTTTGGCGAACAGATGCTGAAGTTTTCCCGCCGCAGTCAAAATCGGATCTCGGATTTATCTGCTTTACTTACTGAAGTATTTAGTGGAATTCGTCTGGTGCAAGCATTTGCCGCTCAGGATTATGAAAATGAACGGTTTGCTATTGAAGCTGAACATAATCGTCGGGCAAAATATGCGGCGGAACATCTGAAGGCAATTCAATTTCCGATCGTAGGATTTATGTATGCCATGAGCGTATTATTACTATTTTTACTGGGTGGTTGGCAAATCTCTCTGGGTAACTTAACTGGGGCTAAATTTGTCAGCTATATTGCGGGTGTCGGGTTAATGATCGATCCTATTGCTCATATTACCAGTAATTACAATGATTTTAAACAGGGCGAGGCATCTGTTGACCGAATCTTTGAACTATTTGCCATTCAACCAACAGTGGTAGAAAAACCCGATGCGATCAACTTACCAGCAGTTACTGGCAAAGTAGAATATCAGAATATTACCTTCGCTTATTCCCACATTACTCAGGAAGGAATCGGAGGAAATATTGTCCTAAAAAACTTGAATTTATCAGTAACTTCAGGAGAAGCAATTGCCCTTGTTGGTGCATCAGGTGCGGGAAAAACCACCTTAGTTAATTTACTCCTTCGTTTCTACGATCCGCAAGGTGGAGATATTCTGATTGACGGGATTAATATTCGAGATGTCACTATCAAAAGTTTGCGACGACAAATTGCCATAGTGCCCCAGGAAACTATATTATTTTCCGGTACTATTGCCCAGAATATTGCCTTTGGGCAGAAAGAATTTGACCTAAAAGCAGTGCAAGCAGCAGCAGAAATTGCTAATGCTCACCAATTTATCATTCAGCTATCTCAAGGGTATCAAACTTGGGTAGGAGAGCGAGGTGTAAACTTATCAGGAGGGCAAAGACAGCGAATTGCGATCGCGCGGGCAATTCTCCTCAATCCCACCATTCTCATCCTCGATGAAGCCACCTCTGCCCTCGATTCAGAATCAGAAGCATTAGTCCAAGAAGCATTAGAAAGAGTGATGGAAAATCGCACAGTGTTTATGATCGCTCACCGCCTCACAACTGTGCGTCGTGCTGACAGGATTTTAGTGATGGAAAGGGGAGAAATTATTGAATCTGGCACTCATGATGAATTATTGGCGCGAGGAGGACGTTATGCTGGATTCTATGCTCAACAGTTTACTTAGGAAATGGGGATGGGATTACCCCGTAATATTGCGATCGCAAGCCTAATTCTTGACGTAATTCTTCAGGAGAGTAAGCAAAAATGGGAACGGAATCGATCGCCAAATTATTCTTGAAGAAGATAACTTCGAGGAAGGGTTAAGCTCTGCACTAATTGCCGCAGGTATTCACGCAGAGGATATTGTGACTAGCATTGATTATCAAAGTAGTGCTAAATCAGTGGTATTTCAGGCGGTGTGAAGTATTCCTATCTTACTAGGGGCAGAATGAATTATTCAGCAAGCGATGCCTCTGGCGGGCGCAGCCATCGCTCTCATTTTACCAGTCAAAAGTTTTCGATCGCGATCGATTTAAGTATTTCTGGCGACTAAACGATAGATTGGATCGCAAGCCTCAGTTGCTCTGTCCTTTTAGGGTATGGGTATTTCGTCTTTCCCAAAAAACCCACACAAAAAAACCCATACCCTGTTTCGGTCACTTTAGGGTGCGGAATGTGGGTTTATTTACCAGACAAGTATCCGGTCTTCGGGGTGCGTACTCTCAATTTCTTTGTACACTTTGAGATTGGGGATAATCTCAATCAGTTCATCAATGCTGTAGAAATTGAAGTCTTTTAGATCGATGTAGTTGTAGGTTATGTAACCTTTGCAAGAGTTAAGAATAACTTTTTCCAGATAGATATATTGAATTTCTCTTCTCAGTTCTGTGAAGGCATAGTTACTAATAACTAGATCGTATTTTTGCTCTGGATTTAAGGCATCAGAGGTTTGGTAAGAAAGTGCCGTAGTAATTTGAAAGTGATTCAAATATTTTTGAGCAAGTTTCAGGACGGGGGCTAAATCAACTAGACAGTAAGATTTAACTTGTTTAAAGTAGCTGTCAATAATCCGGCATAGCCCACCATAGCCAACGCCAATTTCACTTGCATCAACTTCAAAAGCTCCGGTTTCGATATCAATTGCTACAATTTTGCCACGATTGCCTGCTTCCACCAAGGGGCGTATTTGAGTTTCGTAGATCAAATCGCCCCGTTGGGCAAATTTTTCTTTGCTATAGCCGGGTTGCCGAACTACCATTAGTTTGACCTCTCCTTAAGGCTGTATTACAGGTTATACTTTTTATTTCTGAGGTAAAAGTTGATGAAAATTAGTTACGATTCTGAAATTGATGCCCTCTATATTAGACTTGTAGAAGGTAAGCCTCAGTGTCGCACTTTACAGTTAACTGACGAAATTTCTTTAAATATTGGAGAAAATGAGTTATTAGTAGGGATAGAAGTTTTAGATGCTACACAAGTTTTAGGTGAAGGTAGTGTCCCTGATGTAGTGCTAGAAAATATATCTTTTAAAGTAGCTTAAATAGGGAAAGCGATCGCTCTAGACAAGAGCAAAAAGCAGGTAAAGTGGTGAGTAGTGAGGATGCGCGAAAGAAGTTAGGGTTAGGATGAATAGAGGAGTGCGATCGCAAAGCCTGCCCCAGGGATCGCCAAAAACTAGCCAGAAATCGCCTACTACGAACTCAAAACTCTCTTTCCCCACTCTCCACTCCCCACACCCCACTCCCACCTAT
>NZ_JAMZMM010000119.1 GCF_024178385.1 Limnofasciculus baicalensis BBK-W-15
GGTTATGCGTGTTGCCTCAAATACCCATGCCCCTCATTCCCCCCCAGCCCCTGATACAGATGACGAAGAACTAGTTACATCGACGGTTACCGAACCCAAATCCTCCAAAGGTAATCGCTTGGGGTTCTTTCGCTTTGCCCTGCGCTGGCCTTGGACATTCCTTTTGATCATGTTAGTCTCTGGTGGCGTGGGATTAATTGCCTTTGCTTTGTTGTTCAAGTTGCCAGCAGTACCCAATTGCCCTGCAACTTTTTGGCCGACGGCTTCGGCATCAATGCGCCTCTATTGTGCCCAGCTAGCAGCAAACAAGCAAACCGCAGAGGATTTGCTCAAAGCGATAGAGCTAATTGAGGCCTTACCACAAGATCACCCGTTACGCGAGGAAATTGATAGTCTGACGGAGCAGTGGTCCCTCGATATCTTGAAAATTGGGGAAGCTAAGTTCCAAGCAGGTAAGCTTGATGAAGCAAAAGCAATTGCCAATCGCATCCCCACTAAGTCCAAAGCATCTAAACTCGGGCAAGCTCGGATCGAACGTTGGCAGGGAATCTGGGCTAAGGCAGAAGGTATTTATCAGAAAGCTGAACAACAACTAAGGGAATCTCACTGGACTGTCGCATTTAGAGAGGCGGTAAAATTAACCTCTTTAGATAATAAATATTGGGCGGCAGTCAAGTACGACGAAATTGTCGATCAAATTTCAATTGCTCGCGATGACAGCCAGAAGTTGGATAAAGCTCGCGATTTTAGTCAAAGTAACAGTGTAGAGGATCTCTTAGCAGCAATTAAGGAAGCAGATAAAATTTCTCATAAAAGTTATGCTTATAAAGAAGCTCAGGATTTAATTGCTGAAGCTGGCAAGAAGTTAGTCGAGCGGGCGCGGAACCGCTTAGAAAGACGAGATTGGCAAGGGGTTCTGGAAATTGCTAATAAACTGCCCGATAGTGTTAAATTACCGGAAGTTAAATCTGACCTAATTGCTCTGGCAAATGCTATATCTGCCGCTTCATCCGGAACGGTTTCTGATTTAGAAAGTGCAATTGCAGCGGCAAAAAAAGTAGGGAGCGGTCGTCCTCTATATAATGAGGCAGAGGCATTAAGCGATCGTTGGCAACGAGAAATTGATGATTTGGCTAGACTGGATCAAGCGAAAACTACGGCGAGTTCGGGATTAGTCCCTGACTTGAGGGATGCTATTACCGAAGTCGAGAAGATTCCTAAAGGTAATCCCCGCTACTCTGAAGCACAAGCTGATGCCGGACGTTGGCAAAGTAAAATTGAGGCGACAGAAGACCAACCCTATCTAGATAGAGCCAAACAAATTGCTAGTTTGGGTGGTGCAAGCGGATTGCAAGACGCGATTCAAGAAGCCCGTCGCATTACTGCAGGCCGCGCTCTTTACCCCCAAGCCCAAGAGAAAATTCGCGAGTGGAGTAGCGCTCTTGAGAAAATAGAAGACCAACCTTATCTAGATCAAGCTCGCACCCTGGCCAATTCCGGAAGCCTTCCCTCCGCCATCACTGCCGCCCAACAAATTAAACCGGGAAGGGCACTCTCCCGTGAAGCCCAAAATAATATCAGACAGTGGCAAGCGGAAATTGATGGTCAACAGCGCTTACAGGAATCTTATGAGACAGCTACCCCGGGAACTCCAGAAGCAATATCTAATGCCATCCGCACCGCAAGAGGAGTTCCTAGCGCCGCCAAAGTCAGAGGTGATGCTGTCATCGCCGTCAATCGCTGGAGTTATCAACTTCTGGCAATGGCGCAAGATCGCTCCTCATTCAATGTTACCGAAGCAATTGCGATCGCGAAAATGATTCCCTCTGGTACAGAAGCATATCAGTCAGCTCAAGCGCAAATTCAAGAATGGCAAAAGGGTTTAGAGCCTATTCCCGAAGTTATTCCAATTCCACCTACCGATCCTCAATAATTGAAGGCTGGGGAGCTGGGGAGCTGGGGAGCTGGGGAGCTGAGTTTTAATTCACTCCTCAAAAGTCCTATTTCTATAGAACCCATTTGAGATCTATTCCTATAACTATGAGCCTTGCCACCTATGGATTTGGGCTGTTTTACCGCAGTTGGCTACCCCAGCTATCGTCTTCTTGTTATTGAGTTATACCAGACGGCTTACTTGCCCACCTTATCGGTCAAGAAAAGATGTCAAACGTATTTTATTATCACACAACAAAGTTATAAATAAACACCGGGAATAAATATAAAAAAAATGTTAAGACTATTTGCTTAGTCATCTTGCGTATGGTTATATACAACTAGTGCGGTAGAACCAAACAATCACTGAATAGCCAACTTAACAGACAAGTCATCTGGGCTAATCCCAAGCAATAGAATCTCGCCAGCCAACTGCGGTCAGACTATTGGACGCAATATAAATGGCGCTTTCAAAAATATGTTTACGGCTTTGAGAGATACCTCCTAGTCTGGGATGATATTATCATTTCAAGTTGTATCATAAACAGAATTTTCTAGTTATTGCTAGATTTTTCCGGATTCAATATGTCTGATTATTGTTGGAAATAAATACGTTTAAATGCTAGAAACATTAAGTACAATCTCCCAAGGAGATCCTAGTATTTGTGTTGCTGTTTTGGATGGCCCTGTAGACCGAACTCATCCTTGCTTTCAAGGTGCAGATATAACTTATCTGCCCACCTTGGTGAAAGGAGAAGCGATGGTTGATGGCAGTATGTCCGCCCACGGCACCCACGTTGCCAGCATTATCTTTGGGCAACCGGGCAGTCCAGTCCAGGGGATTGCTCCCCGATGTAAGGGGATAATAGTCCCGGTATTTGCCGATGACCGTCGCAAAACCTCTCAGCTAGATTTGGCTAGGGGGATTGAGCAAGCAGTCAACGCCGGGGCTAATGTAATCAACATCAGTGGGGGTCAACTAACCGACTTTGGCGAAGCCGATGGCTGGCTAAAAAATGCTGTTCGTCTATGTCGAGAGAACAACGTTTTACTAGTCGCAGCGGCTGGCAACAATGGTTGCGATTGCCTCCACGTACCCGCCGCCTTGCCCGCTGTCCTGGCGGTGGGGGCGATGGATGCCAATGGCAAACCCCTGGACTTTAGCAACTGGGGAGAAACCTACCAAATCCAAGGCATCCTTGCACCGGGTGAGGACATCCTAGGGGCTAAACCCGGTGGTGGCACTCACCGCCTTAGCGGTACCAGCTTCGCCACTCCGATTGTCTCAGGTGTAGCCGCCGTGCTGCTGAGTCTCCAGCAGGAGCAAGGTGAAACCCCCAATCCCCAAAAAGTTCGTCAAATCTTATTGCAGAGTGCCTTACCATGCGACTCGGACTTGCCAGAAGCAACCCAAAGGTGTCTGGCGGGCAAACTGAACATCCCTGGAGCGATAACGTTAGTTAAAGGAGGAAAGATGGCTGAGGAATTCACATCAGTCGATGTATCGGAAGTAGAAGCCGCAGGCTGCGGTTGTGGTGGCGGGATAACCAACGCTAGTGAACCCATTGCCGCCCAGTCAGGGCAACCCGCTGCTACCTCGGTTACTGCAACAGACACCCCGGTGGCTGCCCCCAGCAACACTCCCAACTTGCAAGACTTGATCAAATCATTCCCCACCCCTGTAAACCAACAACCAATGATGCCCAACTTAACTGCTAATTCTGTCACTGCCAGCCAAGCCCCCAGCGAACTCGCTGACATGGGTCAACTTGTCTATGCCCTGGGAACCCTGGGCTATGACTTCGGGAGTGAAGCCCGTCGGGACTCGTTTAAACAACTGATGCCCCCGTTTGACTTAGGGGGAGGGGTGATGGTACCAGCAAACCCCTACGATGCCCGCCAGATGGTGGACTACCTGGACGGCAATATTTCTGAGTCGCGATCGCTCATTTGGACGATTAACATTGAATTGACTCCAGTCTATGCGATCGACCCCGCCGGTCCCTTTGCCGCCGAGTCTTACCGTGCCCTCCACGAACTGCTATCCGGTCAAATCCAACCCGAAAACGATGCCGAATACGTTGAACGTGTTAGCATCCCCGGCATCTTAACCGGACGCCGTGTCAAACTCTTCTCCGGTCAAGTTATCCCAGTACTTGAACCCCAAAGCACTCGCGGCATCTACGGTTGGAAAGTCAATAACTTGGTCAACGCCGCGATGGCAGCGGTACAAGCTGAAGATGCCACTGCTGACGAAGATCGCATCCGCAAAACTTTAGATGGCTTCCTCAACCGGATCTACTACGACCTCCGCAACTTGGGAACCACCTCCCAAGATCGCGCCCTCAATTTCTCTGTCACCAACGCCTTCCAAGCGGCCCAAACCTTCAGCGAAGCGGTTGCCGTTGGCATGGAACTCGACAGCATTACCGTTGAGAAGAGTCCCTTCTGTCGTATGGATAGCGACTGCTGGGATGTGAAGCTGAAGTTCTTTGACCCTGAAAACAGCCGCCGTGCCAAGAAGATTTTCCGCTTCACCATTGATGTGAGCGATTTAATTCCGGTTACCTTGGGCGAAGTTCGTTCCTGGTCTTCACCGTATTAAAGGGCAACAGAATTTGGGTGAGAGTGCAACAACAAAATGCACTCTCGCCAAGACATCTAGATTTCTTCACCCTATCTATACGGAGAATCCCACACTACACCATGCGACTTCCTCTCTTGTCTCCCCCCGTCAAACGTCCCCATTTCATCCAGCCCGCGCTCTCCGTGGATTTGGAAAATGGTCGTCCAGAAGATTTGGTCCATATTCGGATGGATTTGCTCCATGCTGCTAACTATAACGATCCTCCAGCCTTTGCCAACCGCAGTTTCAACCAAGTGATGCACTCTAGTGCAAGCCAGAGTCCAGCCAGCCAGGGCTGGGGCGGCTTTGGGGGCATGGGAAGATTCTATTAACGAGCCACTGATAAGCCCCTCATCACGATGCCTCAGCAAAAGGAAACTATGGATAATAAAACAGCAACAACCCCCTCGGAAGCCTCCTCCACCCCTGAACCGAAAAAGTCTTACGTGCCCACAGGCCAGACTGGGCTGCAAGATTATTCCTACTGGTGCGAATACGTCAACAAACATGCCAAAGCGCCAGATCCGGAGAGCAAGCCTTTCCGACGGGGTCGCATCTGGGCTTAACCCCTAGCCCGTCTTGTTATCGTCCACTTAATGACTGTTTGCTCTATGGAATCCACCACACTCCTCCAAATTAAGCCCCATTTTCATGTCGAGGCGATTGAGCCAAAGCAAGTGTATCTCCTTGGCGAACAGAGCAACCACGCCCTCACCGGGCAACTCTACTGCCAGATTGTGCCCCTTTTAAACGGGCAACACACCCTTGAGCAGATTGTGGAAAAGCTGGATGGGGAAGTCCCGCCGGAATACATTGACTATGTGATCGATCGATTGGCAGAGAAGGGCTACCTCACCGAGGCTGCCCCGGAACTATCCTCGGAAGTGGCGGCATTTTGGAGCGAGTTAGGGATTGCACCCCCCGTGGCGGCCCAGGGGCTACAGCAACCTGTGACCCTGACAACGGTGGGCGATAACATCAGTGAAGTCACCGTTGCTGCCCTCGCCACTGCCCTGCGGGACATGGGCATTCCGGTGCAAAACCCCACAGACGGGGATTCTCCAGCCGCTCTAAACATCGTCTTAACCGATGACTATTTACAGCCCGAACTAGCTACCATCAACAAGCAGGCTCTGGAAAGCCAACAAACTTGGCTGATTGTCAAGCCCGTGGGTAGTGTTCTGTGGTTGGGTCCGGTGTTTGTTCCTGGGGAGACGGGATGTTGGGACTGTCTGGCTCATCGGCTGCGGGGCAACCGCGAAGTTGAGGCATCGGTGTTGCGGCAAAAACAGGCACAGCAGCAGCGCAATGGTCAGAACGGGCGTGTGATGGGATGCTTGCCCACGGCACGGGCGACGCTGCCTTCGACTCTGCAAACGGGGTTACAGTTTGCAGCCACTGAGATTGCCAAGTGGATTGTCAAGCACCACGTCAATGCGGCTGCACCGGGAACGGCTCGCTTCCCGACATTGGATGGCAAGATTATCACCTTCAACCAGACGATTCTGGACTTGAAAACCCATATTTTGATTAAGCGATCGCAATGTCCGACCTGTGGCGATCCCAAAATTTTGCAGCGGCGAGGGTTTGAACCGCTGAAGCTGGAATCGCGCCCAAAGCATTTCACGTCAGATGGCGGTCATCGCGCCACCACTCCAGAACAGACGGTGCAAAAATACCAGCACTTGATTAGTCCGGTGACGGGAGTGGTAACGGAACTGGTGCGGATCACCGATCCGGCTAATCCGTTGGTACATACCTACAAGGCAGGCCATGCCTTTGGCAGTTCCACTTCCCTGCGTGGTTTACGGAATATGCTACGCCACAAGAGTTCTGGCAAGGGCAAGACTGACAGCCAATCCCGTGCTAGTGGTTTATGTGAGGCTATTGAACGCTATTCGGGCATCTTTCAAGGGGACGAACCCCGTAAACAAGCAACCTTGGCTGAACTGGGAGATTTGGCCATTCATCCAGAGCAGTGTTTGCATTTTAGTGACGCGCAGTATGCTAACCGAGAGGCTTTAAATGCCCAAGGTTCAGCAGCGGCCTATCGCTGGATTCCCCTGCGATTTGATCCTAGTCAAGCGATTGACTGGACTCCGGTATGGTCCTTGACTGAGCATTCGCATAAATATCTGCCTACTGCCCTTTGTTACTACAATTACCCTTTGCCAGATGCTCATCGCTTCTGTAAGGCGGATTCTAACGGTAACGCTGCGGGCAATACCCTAGAAGAAGCCATCCTGCAAGGGTTTATGGAACTGGTGGAACGGGACAGTATAGCGATCTGGTGGTACAACCGCCTACGCCGTCCAGAGGTGGATCTGAGTACCTTTAATGATCCCTATTTTATCGATTTGCAACAGTTCTATCGAGAACAGAATCGTGAATTATGGGTGTTAGATGTGACTGCTGATTTCGGGATTCCGGCGTTTGCCGGGCTATCACGGCGCACGGTGGGCAGTTCGGAGCGTGTCTCTATTGGTTTCGGAGCGCACCTTGACCCGACAATTGCTATTCTTCGCGCTGTCACTGAGGTCAGTCAAGTGGGACTAGAACTAGACAAAATCCCTGACGATAAGCTCGATGGCGAGTCCAAGGACTGGATGCTCGGGGTAACTCTGGAGACTCATCCTTGTTTAGCACCAGATCGATCGCAGCCAATGAAAACCGCCAGTGATTATCCGAAGCGTTGGAGTAATGACATTTACACTGACGTGATGGCTTGTGTAGAGATTGCTCGCACAGTTGGGTTAGAAACGTTGGTATTAGACCAAACGCGACCAGATATCGGATTAAACGTGGTTAAGGTCATCATACCGGGAATGCGAACTTTTTGGTCACGGTTTGGACCAGGGCGGCTCTATGACGTACCAGTAAAACTGGGCTGGCTCAAGGAGTCACTTCCTGAAGCTGAGATGAACCCGACGAATATACCGTTTTAACTTGGCAGCCACCAAATATTTAAGAATTTGCTTGGCAATAATTCCCTTCAAATTGCCAACTAACAAGCTTCGCCGCAAGGTGGAAGGGGGCTAACCCACCCTAACGGGTCTAGTAAACCAAATCAAACAATAGAGGTAAACCTCCAATGAACAAGAAAAACATCCTACCCGCACAAGGCAAACCCGTCATCCGTATGACTGCTGGCCAACTTCCTAGCCACTTAGCTGAACTCTCTGAGGAAGCTCTCGGTGGTAATGGTGCAGAAGCGTCTATTACCGTTTGTGCGTGTGCGTATGACGGTGCAGAAGCGTCTATTACCGTTTGTGTGTGTGCGTATGACGGTGCAGAAGCGTCTATTACCGTTTGTGTGTGTGCGTATGACGCAGAGTAATCTCATCTAGCCTTTTCTAAGAGCGTGGTATTTCATCAAGTACCTTCGCCTGAGAATAGGATAGTTTCAGTGGAGATGGGGTCAAAGATTGTATCAACAGCCATCACAATTTTCTGGCGAGGTTGTTTTATCTCTATACTCCATCTCCATATAATCATAAGTAAGAGAACAATTAACTATGAATCTAATTAGTCCCCTTCAAGATGGTCAGTCTAAGGAGAAACGACTCCGAGCGATTCGTGAGCATTTAGAGGCTTTTGATGTGGCTCCAGAGTTTCCTCTCTCTCTTTTTGAGCAAGCAGTTGTGGATTTAGACTGTTGTTGGGGAATTGAACCATCTTGTAAGGTAGAGGGAAATAGATTATTTGCGGGTCGGTTTAATGCCTCGATGGTGAATTGGCCCCGGTCAATAGAACAGTCCTTGAATTTTTTAGATGCAGTTAAATGTCGGGTTGGCATTTCAGTTGATCGTGAATTGTTGGATAAGTTTTTAGCAGTTCATATTAATTCTCATAAAATTATTGGTAGTGTGTTCGGGATTGATTTGCGGCCAAATATTAAGGATTCTAGTCTTAAAGTTCATATTCGTTTAGCAGAAGATCAAGATTGTGATGAGCTAGTTATGACGGCAATTGCTCTTGATCAAGGTTCCTATTCGCCCGAAGTTATTCAGGTACTTCTCAAGGACTGTTATATGATCGGGTTTGATTTTTTTCTGAATGGATATAGTGTCTTAGAATTTTACACTAACTGTGCTGGGAAAAAAAACCTTTCAATATTGGGAAAAAAGGGTCAATATCTACGTTCTTATCTGGAAAGAAATTTCTCCCCAAAAATTATTTCTCTAGCTAATCAATCCGCTATTTTTATTATTGGTTTTTCCCAAGGGAATGAGCAACCAGTTTTGTATTTTGAGTTTGATGAGTTAAAAGACATCAAAAAAAGCTTTTTATTTAACAGTTTAGGGGAGAGAATTTATGGTTTTTGTCAAAATAATGAACCATCTGGGTTTTTCGGAATCGGTGTAACTGAAAAAGCTCTAGAAAAAAACAAGTTAGAAGAATTTCGCTTCTACTATCGTAAAAAATGTGATTGAAAGTTTGGGGTTAAATTACAGTGAAACTTGATGATTTTATTTACAGGAGAAAACTAAAGTGTCTTTAGATCAGTCATTGCAACAGATAAATTTGCGAGAACGTCGTCTTCATATTGTTCGTTCTCACTTAGAAGCATTTGATGTGGAACGAGTTTTTCCGATTCCAATATTTGAGGAAGCGATCCTGGAAATTGAAGGTACTTGTGGTGTTGATTCTTCATGTAAGGTAGAGGGTAATCAACTATGGGCGGGACGTTTTGAAGTTTGTAATTATATAGGTGTAACTTGGCCAGAATGTCTCAATCCTACGGTTAAATTTTTAGATAAACTTGAAAATTATTTAGGAATTAAGATTAAGCGTCAGGCATTTGAGCAATTTTGTGCAACTCACTTTAACTCTCGTAAAATTATTAATAATAGTATTGGGATTCGTGTCGATCCTAATCTTAAAAAGTCAAGTGTTAGTCTATATTTTCATCTCGATCACGATCAAGATCCTGAAGAGTTAGTTAGAACGGCAATGACTCTCGATCAAAGATTTTACCCAGAGGAATTAACACAAATCCTCATTAGAGAAACAATTCTTATTGGTTTTGAACTTTTTTTTGACGGTCGTAGTATTATTGAAATTAGTCCTGGTGCGCCAGCAATATTTGGAGATTTAGGACAAAGAGGGAGTTATCTTACTCCTTATATTGAAAAACATTTTTCCGAAAAAGTAAATTCTCTGTTTAGAAAGTCTCATTTAATATGGTTATCTTACTCTGGGGCTTCTACGGAGCCGGTTTTGTGGTTTTTTTTCCCAGCTGCCAGTGTTAAAAATATATCAACCTTATTTTCATTTAATGATTTGGGGGATAGAATCTATAGTTTTGTCAAAAATCAAGATTGTGTTGTAGATGCTACCGTTGTTGTTACGGAAAAAGAGCTAGAAAAAAGTCGCTTAGAAAATTTCTGTCTTTTTTATACGCGAAGGGATAGCTACCAACCTTATCCTGAATACAAGGAAATGATGGCCCGACGGACTCCCCATCAAGGATAGAGAAAGAGTCCATGATGAAGCAGGAAATAAACCTCAGTGTGACGTAATATACCACGTTGTATCACTTTATGTAGCAGGCAAGAATATGGCAATAGAATTTAACCATTTATACATTACTCTCAACCCAGAAACCCTAGAGTCAATCGCTAAATCAGAGTTCATTGATCAACAATTCTGCACAATGTCCACAGATACCGTAAAAACTGATGCAGAAAGTTGGACGGGAACTTATCTTAGGGGAAAAAATGCCTATGTTGAGCTTTTTCCGCCGGGGGGTGCTGAAGGGTTGAAGGAAGGTTTTTCCGGTCTTGGTTTCAATAGTCCACAAGCAGGAGAGATTGATATTGTGAAGGAAAAGCTCAGATCATTTCTAAAATCTCCAGAAATACTGTCTTATTTACAAGTTCGTCAAACCGAAGTGGGACAAGTCCCCTGGTTTCATTATTTGTCTATCAACCCAGCAGCGAGAGAAGCTTTTGCTTCTTGGTTGATGGAATTTCATCAAGATTATTTAGATTATAAAAACATTAAACTAACCAGTGGAGGTTGCTTTGACCGTGCTGCTTATCTTAAAGACCTTAATACTTCCGAAACCTGTTTATTTACAATTGCCCTTTTGCTATTTCCCTTAATCCCGATATTCAAGTTAGTAATCTCTTGTCCTGGCATTAAACTACCCCAATTCTTAACATCAAATAAGATTCCATTTCTAATAATTTCACCGATAGCTGCTTTCATTGACTAACTTAACCTAATCCATCGTTTTCCATTATCCACCCCTATGAACAACAATCACCCTTTCGCCGTCTCTCTTAACCCCGATATTCAAGTCACCAGTGCCGAGGATAAATACACTCTGCACTCGGCAGAATCAGACCAGACTGCTTTGCTAACCCTTGCTACAACTCCCGGCATCAGTGTTGCTCTCGATTATCTCAAGGCGGGTGACACCACTACTGAATCACTGATAAAAGCCTTAACCGAACTTGACGGTAATACCGCCGGTGAAGCATTCACACTGAAGTTACAACAACTCGATGAGCGAGGTTGGTTGAGTTATGCCGTGTTGCCTCTAGCAATGGCAGTCCCGATGGTGGATTCCGCCGAGTTGAATCTAACCCAACCCCATTGGACACAAACCAAGATCACTCTTTCCCGCTTTGCCTATCAACATTCCTACGAAGGCACAATGGTGTTAGAGTCCCCTCTGTCCAAATTTCGGGTTAAACTGCTCGACTGGCGAGCCAGTGCAATTCTGGCTCAACTTGCCCAGTCCCAAACATTAGGGACAATTACGCCGCCACCTTACCTGGGTCCAGAAACCGCCTATCAGTTTCTTAACCTGTTGTGGGCAACGGGATTCCTCACGACTGACCCGGAAATCCCCTCCCTTCAGCTTTGGGATTTTCATAACCTGCTGTTCCACAGCCGCAGCCGCTCCGGTCGCCATGACTATCCAGCCATTGACCATGATATAGACCATTGGGCAGATTTCCCTGTTGTGAAGCCGCCTATGAGCGATCAGATTGTGCCGCTACCACGTCCGAACTTAGGGGCATTGATGTCTAATGATGCCACCCTCACGGAAGCGATCGAAACACGGAAATCTGTTAGAGAATATGATGATAACCATCCCATCACCATTGAGCAACTGGGAGAGCTACTTTATCGTACTGCTCGTGTTAAGGAATTGCTTTCTGTAGAAGAATGGTTTGGGAAGAATTGGCGAGAAATAATCGGTTTTGAAGCCGATATTGACTTTGGCGAGTTAAGCCGTCGCCCTTATCCGGGTGCAGGAGGAATGTATGAATTAGAAATCTACCCAATGGTACGGCTTTGTGAAGGCTTGGGTCAAGGAGTGTATCACTACGATCCATTGAATCATCAACTAGAGCAGATCAGAGTAACAGAAGACTTGACAGAAGACAATTTTTTTGCTCTATCAGGCTATGATTTTCTCCAGAAAGTGCCAAGAGATCAATTGGAACTACCACAAGTCATTCTTGTATTCACAGCGCGGTTTGGCCGCTTGTTCCGCAAGTACCACTCGATAGGCTATTCGTTAGTGCTTAAAAACGTTGGAGTATTACAGCAAAATCTCTACCTAGTAGCAACAAACATGGGATTGGCTCCCTGTGCCTGGGGGGTTGGGGATAGCGATGCTTTTGGGCAAGCAGTAGGACTGAACTATGTGGAAGAGTCGGCTGTAGGAGAGTTTGCGCTTGGATCTTTGCCCAAAAGTAATGTTAAAGCGAGTGTATATGAGTCAATGGAGGTTAATACCCCAGAAACGTCTACTGAAGTAACTTTATCAGCCATTGCAACTGAATTTGACGGATTTGATCTTGAAACTGAGTCTCTGTCCGCAGGAATTTTGTCCAGTGGGGTTGAACCAGTGGGGTTGATGGCAGAAACTCAGCCGGTTGAGTCCGACGAAGTTAATGAAAATATTTTGCAGCAAGTTGAAGAAACTGGGGCTGAGTCTGCTGATTTACCTGTTTATGCTCAGTTTACATCTGAATTAACAGCTTCAGAGGCTTTAGATAGTGGGGCAGAATCAGATGGCGACCCGGTGGCTGTTTCCGATAGTGAAGTTGAGATTAGTGAAGTTGAGATTAGTGAAGTTGAGAGTTCTGCTACCAAAACGGCGATCGCCCTTCACCCTCACGATCTCGATGAACGGATACCGGGACTAGCTGAACTTCATAACCAAACCTTGGGCGATCCTCGTATCACCATTGTTATTATAGACGGCGATCCAGACCACACCTTGTCTTGTTTTGCCGGGGCTGAAGTTTCTAAAGTTTTCCCCTATTGGCATGAACCAGCAGAACCAATTCCCCCAGAAGATTATGCCAAATTCCAAGAAATCCGAGATCAGGGACTGAAAGGACAGAAGAAAGAAGACGCTCTATCCGCAGCTTTTCCTAATACCAAGGAGCGTATAGAACTTAACGATCATGCTTGTCATGTCACCAGTATCGTCGTAGGTCAAGAACATAGTCCGGTTTTTGGTATTGCTCCTAACTGTCGGGTGATCAATATGCCCCAGGATGCTCTGATCAAGTGGGATGATATGCTGTCTCCCCTCAATTTAGCCCGTGCTTTGGAGTTAGGGATAGAATTAGGTGCAAATATTATTCATTGTGCCTTTTGTCGTCCCACCCAAACGGGTGAAGGGGAGGAAATCCTTGTCCAAGCTATCAAAAAATGCTTAGACAACAATATCTTGATCGTTGCGCCAACGGGAAACAATTTAGACGAAAATTGGTGTATGCCAGCAGTACTATCGGGAACTTTGGCCGTAGGTGCGGCTAAAGTTGATGGTACACCAGCCCACTTTAGCAATTGGGGCGGCAACAACGCAGAAGAAGGTATCCTCGCTCCGGGTGAAGATATTCTAGGGGCGCAACCCTGTACCGAAAAACCCGTGCGCCTAACAGGAACCAGCATGGCTGCTCCCGTGATGACGGGTATTTCTGCACTGCTGATGAGTTTGCAACTGCAAGAGGGCAAACCCGTCGATGCCGAAGCCGTCCGCACGGCACTGCTGAACACTGCCATTCCCTGCGATCCAGTGGTTGTGGAAGAACCCGAACGCTGTCTGCGCGGCTTTGTCAATATCCCCGGCGTAATGAAAGTGCTTTTTGGGCAACCCTCAGTTACCATTTCCTTCGCGGGCGACCAAGTGACCCGCACCGAACGTGCTGGATATGCCATCCCTACCGCTACGGTTGCCCCGGCAAGCATCACGGCTGCTATAACGGCTACGACTGCCAGCCCAGCCGTGCAACCCGCCACTCTTGCTACACCCACGGAAGCATCCGTTACTGCTGCTGACCCCGCCACTGCTGACCCCGCCACAGTCGAAGCCAGCACCGCCTACTCTGGCAACGTTTACGCCCTAGGAACCCTCGGCTACGACTTCGGGGATGAAGCCCGCCGCGATACTTTCAAACAACTGATGGCTCCCGCCGAAGTCAACGGTATCATGGTTCCAGCAGACCCCTACGATGCCCGCCAGATGATCGAACACCTCGATCGCAACCCCGACGAAGCCCGATCCCTGATTTGGACTTTGAGCCTGGATGGAGACACAATCTATGTCCTAGAGCCAACGGGACCGTTTTCAACGGAGATCTACGAGATATTTCTGCTGATGTTGGCGGGGCAACTGGAGCCAGAAACCAGCGATGAATTTGTGGAGCGGATCAGCGTACCAGCCCGACGTACCAACCGCACGGTGGAACTCTTCTCCGGTGAGGTTGTGCCTGTGGTGAAGGTACATGACGTGCGGGGGATGTACGGCTGGAAAGTGAATGCTCTGGTGAACGCGGCAATGGTGCGAATCTCTCGTCAATTAGACGAAGCCCAAGAACCGATCGTGCGACAAGCTCTGACCTCCTTCCTCAACCGAGTCTACAACGATCTACGGAATTTGGGGCAGACTTCGCGCGATCGCGCTCTCAATTTCGCTGCTACCAACATATTCCAAGCAGCTTCCGTCTTTGCTCAGGCGATCGCCCAGAGTCGTCAACTCGACACTATTAACGTCGAAAAAAGCCCCTTCTGTCGCATCAATAGCGACTGTTGGGATGTCAAGCTTGAATTCTTTGACTCAGAAAGTAGTCGTCGATCGCGCAAGGTTTTCCGCTTTACCCTTGATGTGGTGCAATTGATGCCGGTGACTTTGGGTGAGGTGAGGAGCTGGTCAATCCCTGGTAAAGTGAGTTGAACGCACTGGTGAGGGACTCACGTCACAAGAGTCGGTATGGCTTGAGCTTCTGGGCAATTCCAGAACTTCCTTCAAGGTACTCGTAATTTTGGGAATAATCCTAATACCTTTGCACGACTTAAGTTAAAGAGTTTTTCTGAACAGGCATCTTGTCTGTTCCACAATTTGTATTACTAAGGCTCAAAAAGTAAAAACATGGGAATAGAATTCAACCATTTATATGTTACTCTCGATACAGAAACCCTAGAGTCAATAGCCAAATCAGAGTTCATTAGCCAAGAATTCTGCACAATAACCAGAGATACCGTAGAAACTGATACAGAGAGTTGGACGGGAACTTATCTCAGGGGAAAACATAGCTATCTTGAGCTTTTTTCACCAGGAGGTGCTGAAGGGTTGAGGGAAGGTTTTTCTGGTATTGCTTTCAATAGTCAACAAGCAGGACAGATTGATATTGTAAAGGATTTCTTTAGATCCTTATTCGGATCTAAAGAAATCCTTTCTGATTTGCGAGTTCGTCAAACCGAAGATGGAAAAGTTCCCTGGTTTCATTATTTGTCCATCAACCCAGTAGAGAGAGAAGCATTTGCTTCATGGTTGATGGAATTTCATCAGGATTATTTAAAGTATAAAAACATCAAACTTACCAGTGCCGGTTACTTTAACCGTGCTGCTTATCTAAAAAACCTTGATACTTCCGAAGCCTCTTTATTTGACGACATTTCAGAAGTTCATCTTGAATTGACTTTAGCGGAACAGGAGGAGTTAGCATTACTACTTCAAGCTTTTGGCTATGACTCATCTTGCGTAGGAGATGTGACTACCTATCATTCTCATGGTTTTATTATACAAGTAAGCCAGAAAGTTGCTCCCCGTTATCGAATTCGCAAGGTTGTTTGCACGCTGAAGGATAAACCTCATCAGGAAAGAACATTTATGTTCGGTAAAAATGCACAGTTAAATGTGGGTAACTCATTCGCAATTTGGGAGTTTGGATAGCTGATCCCTATATAGAATGCCCGGTGATGGGTTACGGCGCGGAATCAAAACTTAACTGCTCTTCTCTTTCCCTACTCTTCTTCTAGTGCTTCCTGCTGAAACGAATCTCTCGTTCACCAAGCGCGTCAAACAATCGTTCAACAGTCTGAAAAAAATCATAACCTTCTAAATTACTGAAACCCTTGATTTCATTCCCTTCTTCCCCTAGCCCCTAGCCTCTAGCCCCTAGCTATAAATAAAGCGAGAAGGAAAACAAATCCCATCCCGCCGCAGCTCTTGATATTTAAAGATGGCAAATCCCACGATACTTGACAAAGTGGGAATAATATGGTTTACATCCAGCGTTTCTTGCGCCGTGCAATTTCCTTGCGCTTGCGCTTTTCCAAAGGAGTTTCAAAGTTACGGTGTCGCCTCACCTCTGCCAAAATCCCCGGAGACAAAGGAGACAAAGGAGACAAAGGAGACAAGGGAGACAAGGAAGCGATTTTTCTTACCCCACACCCTAGACCCCACAC
>NZ_JAMZMM010000565.1 GCF_024178385.1 Limnofasciculus baicalensis BBK-W-15
CCTTCTCCCTACTCCCCACTCCCTACCCTCTCACTTCCGTCAATGTCATTGCTTCGGGAATCACTGATGGAGTAACTGGTAAAGGTTGATGGAGGCGAATGAGTTGGGCGAGGGTTTTCTTAAGCTGGGTGCGGGGTACAATTGCATCAATGAAGCCGTGTTGAAGGAGGTATTCAGACGTTTGGAAATCGTCTGGTAATTTTTCTCTGAGGGTTTGTTCAATCACTCTCCGTCCGGCAAAGCCTATAGTTGCTTTGGGTTCTGCTATGATAATGTCTCCTAACATGGCAAAGCTAGCCGTCACTCCGCCCATGGTTGGGTGAGTCAGGATGGGGATGTAAAGCTGTCCTTCTTCTCGATGACGCTCCAATGCTCCTGAGATTTTCGCCATCTGCATTAGACTTAACATCCCTTCTTGCATTCTGGCTCCGCCAGAGGCACAGACAATAATTACGGGTAAGCGGCGGAGAGTGGCTTGTTCGATGATACGGGTAAGTTTTTCCCCCACCACCGAACCCATACTGCCTCCCATAAAGCTGAAATCCATCACTCCCAAGCCAATGGGCAATCCATCAAGCTTACCAATACCAGTTTGGACGGCATCGGTTAGCTTCGTTTTGTCTTGGTATTCCCTTAGTCTGTCACTGTAGGATTTGCGATCGCGGAATTTCAAGGGATCTGTAGGTCGAACTTCTTCATCAATGGGCATCCAGGTATTAGCATCGATGAGTTGGTGAATTCGTTCTTCACTATAAACCCGGATATGATGATCGCATTCCAGGCAGACCATTTGATTCGATCTAAGATCTTTGGTGTAAGCGAGGACACCACAAGCCTCGCACTTACTCCACAACCCATCGGCAATCTCACGTTCTGAACGTTGGTGATTGTTTGGTTCTGATTTCCGTCGGTTGGCAAACCAATCGAATAAAGACATGAAGATGTTAAATTCCTTTGTTTATTTATCTATTATCTGACGCTTCTTGTGGATCTTCTTCTGGAGAACTTAACAAAAGTAAAGCTGTCCATCTGTCTTGGGAGCGTACTTGCAATGCGGCTGGACTACCTGCGCCAAAATAGGACGGTATCCCCAAATCGAGTATCCGACAGGGGATGTCGTGTGAGGCTAGTACCTGCTGCATCAGATCGGCTTCCCAGCGAGCATTGGTTGTTTTTAGGGTTACCCAGGTAATCAAAAGAAACAGGGTATCGCGTTGATAGAGCTATTTTACCGAAAAATTGGGACGATTAACCCTAAGATTATCTAGGTCTAGTTCTCAGTTTTCAATTAAAACTTAAAACTCAAAACTCTCTTCCCCACTCCCCACTCCCTATTTCCCTACTCCCTCCGCTATCCTAAAAGAAGTCCCCCTAGTAAAATACCCGCCCATTAAACGATGACTCAACAACCAACCCGCATCTGTATTCTCGGTGGAGGCTTTGGGGGGCTTTATACTGCCCTGCGTTTGAGCCAGCTTCCTTGGGAAAAATCGCAGCAACCGGAAATTATTTTAGTCGATCGCAACGATCGCTTTCTATTTTTACCACTTCTGTACGAATTAGTTACAGGGGAACTCCAAACCTGGGAAATTGCTCCACCATATCAAGAATTGTTAGCAAACACGGGTGTACGCTTCATTCAGGCTACCGTAACGGGAATTGATGTGGAAGCGCGACGGGTACAGCTCCAAGATGGTTTAGAATTAAATTGCGATCGCCTAGTTTTAGCTTTAGGCGGTGAAACCCCTGTAGATAAAGTATCTGGTGCGGCTGAATTTGCGATTCCTTTCCATTCCCTATCCCACGCCTATCGTTTAGAAGAAAGGTTGCGTATTTTAGAAGAGTCGGAAGCAGAGAAAATCAGAGTTGCTGTTGTCGGCGGCGGTTACAGTGGAGTGGAAATAGCCTGTAAAGTAGCAGAAAGATTATCGGAAAGGGGCAGGGTAAGGATTGTCGAAAGAGGAGATAAAATTCTCGGTACTTCTGGTGATTTTAATCGAGAAGCAGCCCGAAAAGCTTTGGATGAGCGCAATATCTGGATTGATTTGGAAACTGAAGTCCAATCAATTAGCTCTGACAAGATTTCTCTATTATATAAAGGACAGGTAGATACAATTCCTGTCAATATAGTTTTGTGGACAGTAGGGAATAGTTTATCACCAATTATATCTGCCCTGCCACTCAAACAGAGTCAGCGAGGTAAACTGATAATAACACCAACCCTCCAAGTAATTGACTATCCAGAAATATTTGCTTTGGGAGATCTTGTAGACTGTCAAGATGCTACAGGCGAACAAATTGCCAATACTGCTCAATCCGCATTCCAGCAAGCCGATTATACCGCATGGAATATCTGGGCATCTCTCACCAATCGTCCTCTGTTACCTTTCCGCTATCAGCATTTAGGCGAAATGATGACTTTGGGTACAGATAATGCTACGCTTACAGGCTTAGGATTGCAGTTAGATGGACCATTAGGCTACCTACTTCGCCGTCTGATTTATCTCTACCGAATGCCTACTTTAGATCATCAGTTAAAAGTAGGCTTTAATTGGATAGCTCAACCTTTGTTAGATTTATTGGCTGGGAAATAAGTTAGTTGTTGGTTGTTGGTTGTTAGTTATTAGTTATTAGTTGTTGGTTGTTAGTTATTAGTTGTTGGGTGTATTACCCTTTGCTAACGCACCATTACTAGAATCTATCTGGGAGCATCCCGAGAAAGGAAGAAATGCAGGTTGTATTCTTGCTCCCCCCTTT
>NZ_JAMZMM010000566.1 GCF_024178385.1 Limnofasciculus baicalensis BBK-W-15
GGGTTAGAGTCTGGACCAAGCTCTGATACGTTAATTCTTAAAAGGAATGGGATAGAGTACGATTTATACCAAATGAGTTCAGGCGAACACCAAATTTTGAGAATTCTAGTTGGCTTGACAGTAGACACAGCAAAAAATTCTATTGTTTTAATTGATGAGGTAGAACTTCATCTCCATCCAGCTTGGCAAAAAAGGTTAATCCAAGTCCTTCGAGAAGATGACTCAAATAACCAATATATCTTTACTACTCATTCTCCTACTCTGACCAAGTTGTTTTATGATTCTGAGATTGTAACTTTGGGTAATTTGGAAGAAAAATAATGCAAATTTGGGATAATTTTTTATATATTTTAATTGAAGGGGAACCAAATAGTCCCGAAGTTGAATTCATTGAGCGAGCAATTAGCAGATTGATTTCGGAAGCTGTTCTCCCGAATATAAACTACGATGTTGTTGAGATAGGTGGCGGTGGAAACTTTAACTCCATTGCTAAAATGATATATAAGAAGAGTAGTTTGCACAAAGAAATACCAGTTATTGCCATTTCAGATAAAGATTTCAGAACACAAAATCAAGTTAATGTCCAAAATGAAAAAACAGATGACCATCTAATAAAGAATAAGGCGGCTCGAATAATTTATTGGGAAAGACATGAATGGGAAAATTTTATTTTAGAAGAAACAGAAACGATAGCTATAATTTTCAATCATATCCCAACTCAAGCACCGAATGATAAGCCAGTTAGAAGAAATACTACAAACATTTTAACAAAAGAACAACTAGATGAATGGTTGCTACAGTATTTCAAGGACTCTATTGTTAAAGAGTTAGTTGAATGCTTAAGGTTCCGATTTCGAGAAAGAGCCAATACACGGTTTAGCTTAAAGAAACTAAACAATGAAGTCCTGCCTAGTCTGCCAGAAATTGAAAGTTGGTTAAGAAAAGAAATAGCTAGTGCAGCTAAAGAATATAGAAACAATATAAGAGATCAAAAATCTATGCTTAATCAAAAATTACAGGAAATGTCGTGGTCATCCTGGTTAAATGATTCTAGCACCATAGATTTTAACCAAGCCAAGACATTCTTTCGAGGAAAAGAAGCACTAACTAGATTATTTGGTCAAGCTGTCAATCATCTCTCCATCCAAAATCTTAGCTATGAAACCTTTGTCGGTGAGATACTTTTACGGGAGTTAGAGAATAACGTAAATGCTCTTATTGTTCAACAGTTAGGTGCGATGTTGAAACCTTATTTTCAGCGATGTTGCTAATTTCCAGTGAACGGATCTGCTCATAGGTTGCTAGCATAGCTCATGCTAATTCTCTACCCCAGAATATTTCTACCTGGCAAGACATTTGTCGTGTTTTTTTACCCATATACTGACGAGCTTTCAACAATATTTCTGGTAAGACATTTTTTAAATTTTCCTTATCCCTTACTGTGAGCTGGTGTTCATCCTTGTCTTTCTCTTTGATTTTATTGAGTTGTTGTCTCCTTTCTTCTCCTTTTCGCTTGTCTAAAACTCCAGTTTGACTTTCTAGTACAATTTGCCGCTTATGACGAGGAATGCGCCAGCCTGGAAGCAGAATATCTAGCGGGAAGGTTATCGTGAGTCAGATTTGCTTATATTTAGATGAAGATACTATCAATGTGAGTTATAATTTCAGCAGCTATAGACTAAGACATCATAATGATTAGATGTTCGATTCAGGAGAATTTAAACCTACTATGAATAGAGTAAAAATTTTCACCAATAGTATCTTATCTTTCCTCCTTCTATTACCTATGCCTATCCCTGCCCAAGGATTAGACATAGCTACTGGAGATTCCATTTTGTGTAAAAACAAAAAACTGGACACATACATGGCATTGTCAACCAAAGAATTTAACATCGCGATCTGTTTCCATGGTGAGTCTTGTGTCTATGATACTGCTGGAAATGAATATTTCTACATTGGGCAAGACAGGAAAACTAATAACCAAATATTTTTACCAGCAAACTATCAAATTTTAGATAGTAATGAATGGACAGAAAAATGGGAAGTATTCAATGGCAATTACAAATATGAGGTTTTTCAAACAAAGAAGCGAGGAGGATATAGTTCAATTTCAGTTTTTCAAAACGGTAGAAAGCTTTACAGTGCTGAAGCAACGAAATATATCTATAATTGTTATGATTAGTGCGCTAGATATAGAGTAGGGCTTATTAACTGTTACTCCATCGGTGAGGAAGCGATGCTGAAGGCGGGCGTTGCCATCGTTCCGGCGACGAAATTGAATGTTAAGTATGGAAAAGATAGATAACTATTTGTTGCGAAAATGATAATTTATGAATAAGTCTTCTTGAGATTGATGTAAAATCTTAGGCATGAGGCGTAATCAGATATCTGTAGTCCCTATCGGACACAGAAGGAAGGATTTAGATATGAGTGAAAAAAACTATATCCTAATTTCAGCAACTATTTTTAGTCTAGTTGCACTCTTGCATTTTATCAGACTCTTTACTCACTGGTCATTTCAAATTGGTACTGTTGCTCTTCCGCTTTGGGGGTCATTGTTAGGGCTTTTAATCGGTGCTACATTAAGCATCTGGGCATTTCGCATGATTTATGATTGGAAAACTAGCCACTAGTAATAATCTAAGTTGCTAGTTACTTATAACTAATAACTTGCAGCAGTTTCAACAAGTCGAAAAACCTAACCCCCCCAGCCCCCTTCCCTACTAGGGAAGGGGGAGCAGGAAATCTTACTCC
>NZ_JAMZMM010000120.1 GCF_024178385.1 Limnofasciculus baicalensis BBK-W-15
CGCCACTAAGGTATCCACTCTAAAACAATCCCCACGCGACTATCCTTACTTTGACGTGCATTTTGCTTCTGAATATCGGTAGATAAGCGTAAGTTTTGAGTAACTGCATAGCCAAAAGAAAGTGTGGTGATTCCCACTTCCTCACTACTACCCGGAGAGACAAAACTCTGAGTTAAGGATACATCGGCTGCACCCGTGCGAGACAAAACTAAAAAGACTCGCACCCCCAAATTTACCCCATCAGTTGAGTAATCGTCTGTTTCCAGCTTCCGATAACCCACAACTGGTGCAATATTAACATAACTCCCCAAGGGACGGATGTAATAATGTAAATCTGTACCAAATGATTCCCGTTTGCCATTAAAGGAAGATTGATAATCTCCACTTACCGTTAAGCCAGTATCACCAATAAATATATCTTCCACACCAATATTAAATCCTCCTGCTTGTTCAGTTGATGGAAACTGAGAGTAACCAAGACGCACCCGCGTGGAAAAACTAGGATCGTTGCGAATATCTTCTAAAACATTTGGTACTTCCTTTAGCCAGCGCTGTAAAACTGGACTATTTTCTATAATTTCTGGACTTAAATCTAAGTCTTGTGTAGAATTGAGAGATTCTCCGGGGATAGTTTCACCTAATGCAGGTGACCCCAGTAACAACAAGACAATTCCTATTTGCCACCAATAGACTGTTTCCATAAATATCTACCCAAAAGAAGTTTGAAATCATCTTAACTTTTTCTGACAGGAATCATTACCTTTTTACCGCCTTACTCCTTCGCCATTATGCCTATTCCTGCAGTCCCTTCCTTGGCTAATAGAGTCTTCGGGAAACTTTCCTTAAGGACTATTCTGATTCTCCCCTTTATCCTGCAAGTCGTCGGGACAGTGGGAGTAGTGGGCTATCTTTCCTATCGGAGCGGGCAAGGAGCCGTCAAAAATTTAGTTCATCAGTTGATGGCGGCAACCGGAGATTGCGTCACTCAAAAGCTAGACAACTATTTGCAAACAGCTCACCACATCAACCAGTCTCACCTTGCTACCCTAAAATCTGGCGGAATTAGTCTAAAAAACCTCGATAAACTCCATAATTATCTCATCTTACAACTTCAGCATTATCCAGAGATTACAGCCCTGCTTTTGGGTACTTCTCAAGGAGACTTTCGATTGATTCACCGGGTTATGCCCGGTGAAATTGAGTCAGGATACGCTAAAAATCCTTCAGAATTGCCCTTTGAAGCTGGGCGTTCAAATAAGAACAATTTAAGTCGGTTAGATTCTTATGCCATCGATGAAGCAGGGAATTTAGGGAGATATCTAAGTAGTACAGAAAACCTTGATGTCCGAAAACGTCCCTGGTATCGTCGTGCAGTTGAGACGAAAATATCTGGCTGGAGCGAACCTTTCCAAATAGGCTCGACAAATCAGTTAACCCTTAACGCCTATCTCCCTTTCTATAATGCCTCTCAACAGCTTGAAGGGGTATTCTCCGTAAACCTAAGTCTTGAACAGCTCAATGACTTTCTTGAAAGACTTTTTATCAGTAAAAGGGGACAGGTATTCATTGTGGAGCGAGATGGTTTGTTAATCGCCAATTCTGCGGCACAACCATCTTACATTTCCTCCAATCTTGCTTCTACTTCACCGAATGGCAAGCCCCCAGTTACCCAGCCAGGGGCAATCACATTTCGTCGGCTTTCTGCTTTAGAGAGTGCCAATCCATTGATGAGGGCTGCTACTGAAAAGTTACAGAAAACTTTTGGTAGCCTTAAAACCATCCAATCAGCCCAAGAATTAGACCTGGATCCAGAGGAAAATTCTCCTGAAAAGAGCCTACGTGAAGACTACTTTATCCGCGTTATTCCCTATCAAGATGACTATGGTTTAGATTGGCTGATTGTGACGGTAGTACCTGAGTCTGACTTTATGGAGCAAGTCAATGCCAATACTCGCATTACTATCCTCTTGTGTATTGCTGCATTAGTTGGGTCCATAACTGTTGGTATTATTACTGCGAGTTGGATTACTCAACCTATTCTGCAATTGAACAACTCTGCCAAAGATATTGCTCAAGGTAAATGGGATAAAACGGTAGAAATTAATCGCTCTGATGAAGTAGGGGAATTAGCCAACTCTTTCAATTATATGGCAGTCCAACTGCAAAAATATTTTGCCGAACTCCAATCATCAAATAAATCCCTCGCCGAGAGTGAAAGTAAACTAAATCAAATTATTGAAGCGATTCCTGTGGGAGTGACAGTCCACGATATTACGGGAAAAGTTATCTATGGTAATCGTAAATCTAAACAGTTACTTGGTACTAATACTTTACCTGATGCTGAAACGGCACAATTGGCAGTAGCCTATAAAGTTTATTTGGCAGGAACAGACCAGTTATATTCGGTCGTAAATATGCCTGTTGTTCGCTCTTTGCACGGGGAAAAAGCAATGGTTAATGATCTGGAAATTCGTCTACCAAACCAACAAATCCCCTTGGAAGTTTACAGTACGCCCCTATTTGATGAAAGTGGAGAAGTTATTGCGGCTATTGCTGCATTCTTTGACATCACCGAACGCCGAAAAGCTCAAGAAATCCTAGCAGATTACAATCGTACTTTAGAAACCGAAGTAGCTCAAAAGACTCTTGAACTCCAACAAGCAAAAGAAGTTGCAGAAACCGCTAACCAAGCTAAAAGCACTTTTCTTGCCAATATGAGCCACGAATTGCGTACTCCCCTCAACGCCATTCTCGGTTTTGCTCAACTGATAAAAAATAGTCCCACTTTGCCTGCCAAACACCAAGAACAAATCGGGATAATTACCCGCAGTGGCGAACACCTCCTCACCCTGATTAACGATGTGCTAGATTTGGCAAAAATTGAAGCTAATCGCACCACCCTCAACGAAGAATACTTTGACCTCTATACTTTACTCTACGATGTTGAACAAATGTTCAGAATCAAAGGACAAAGCAAAGGGTTATACTTTAAAGTTAACAGAGATAATCTCGTTACCCAGCATGTATTAGTAGATGGGATTAAACTACGTCAAGTCTTAATAAACTTAATTTCCAATGCGATCAAATTTACAAATAAAGGGGGCGTATCTTTAACTGTTCAAAATTATAATATTCAATCTTCCCTTCCCTATTGTCAACTCAGTTTTGCAGTCTCTGACACGGGTGCTGGTATTGCTTCAGAAGAGTTAGACAGTATCTTTGAAGCATTTGTGCAATCGTCAACAGGTAAACAATCAGTGGAAGGAACAGGTTTGGGTTTGCCGATTAGTCGTGCTTTTGTGCAACTGATGGGGGGAGATATTTCTGTTCGTTCCGTTGTTGGCGAGGGCAGTACTTTTAGTTTTGATATTCATGTTAGTGTAGTTGAAGATACGTCAATTCCAACTCAAGAAACTATCGGTAAAGTTATTGCCATAGAACCCAATCAACCTCGCTACCGCATCTTGATTGTGGATGATAAGTCTGACAATCGTCAATTACTAATGCAATTGCTTTCTCCTTTAGGTTTTGAACTAAAAGAAGCTAGTAATGGTCAAGAAGCGGTGGAAATTTGGCAGGATTTTGAGCCGCACTTAATCTGGATGGATTTGGGGATGCCTGTGATGAATGGCTATGAAGCTGCTAAACAGATTAAATCGACTGCCAAAGGTCAAGCAACAGCTATTATCGCAGTGAGTGCTAGTATCGCATCCCCAGAAATAGTGATGACTAAGGATAATAAATTCGATGATTTTATCCAAAAACCATTCTGTCAGGCAGATATTTTTTTAGCGATGAGTAAACATATTGGTGTCCGCTTTATTTACGAAGAAACCCACGATCTTTTAAATGGCAATCCGACCGAAGTGATGAAGAAAAATCTTGACGATTTAGCAGATTTACCACCGGAATTAGTAGCAAGATTTTGTGAGGCAATAGTTAATGGAGATTTTGATTTAATCTTGACTATAATTGAGGGAATTCGCCCTGAAAATGACTCCCTGGCTACTATGTTAGCTGCTTTAGCTAATAATTTCCAGTATCAGGAGTTATTAGACTTGCTCAAACGCTAATTCTCCATCTTAAAATGTTATAAGAGTACCCTCGCTATATCGATACTCCGATTAACCAGTGGGGAATTACCGCCAACTAATAAATTGATCCTAGCGAATCCATCGCCAAATCTATCGCTAAACTATATATGGATATGGGGACGCGATCGCACTCTCCCCAGCACAACCCCTTTCTGCCATGCCCATTCGTACTTTCAATCGCTTATTCACCAGAGTTGCAGGGAAACTTCCCCTGCGGATAGTCATCATTGTCCCCTTTGTCCTGCAAATCGTGGGGACAGTGGGGTTGGTGGGGTATCTCTCCGATAGAAATGGGCAAGAGGCTGTTAAAGACTTAGCTTATCAGTTAATAGATCGGGTAGACCAGCGCGTCGAGCAAAATCTGCAAAATTATTTGGATGTCCCTCAGCAGATTAATCAAAGCCTTGCCGCAGGTATTCGCACGAATGTTTTGGATTGGAAAAATTTTTCGGCTTTAGAAGGCTACTTCGCACAACAACTGCAAATCTCTACCACGGTTAGTAATGTGGCAATCGCCACTGAACAAAAAGAATTTCTGGCTGTTGAAAAATCATTAGTAAGTGATTCTTTGATTATTCGAGTTATCGATAAATCTACAAATAAGGCCTTTCACTATTATACTGCTAATTCTGAAGGGAAGCGAATTAAACTAACAAAAGTCAGACATGACTACGATCCCCACAAAGATCCACCTGATAGTCATCCCTGGTATCAAGCAGCGCGGGAGGCAGAGCGTGGCATTTGGCTTCCAGTTGTTAATCTATCCCAGGGAGTCGAGCATCCCATATTAACGATAGTTAACTTTTTACCTTTTGAGGACTCAGATGGCAATTTCCAGGGAGTTTTAGCAGCATCACTTTTTCTGAATCACTTTACTGATTTTCTAGATAGTTTAAAAGTGGGACGTACAGGACAAGTATTCATTATTGACCGACAAGGGTTACTTATTGCAAGTTCCACAGGTGAGACACCATTTAAGCAAAATTTTAATGCCGATTATCTGAAAAACTTGAATCCTCAAGATTGGAGAATGCTAGCCAAAAACAGTAATAATTCTCTAACAAAGGCAACCATTAATTTCCTATTAACTCATGTTAAAGACTTGGGTAAAATCGATCGAAATCAAAAAAATGAGTTTGACTTTGACCACAATCGCTATTTCCTCCAGGTGAATCCCATCCAGAATAAATCCGAGTTAGACTGGTTGATGATAACAGTTGTTCCAGAAGCAGATTTTATAGAACATATTCAGACCAATACCCGCACTAATTTCATATTATGTATCGCGGCTTTAGTTGGATCTACAGTTATTGGCATTTTAACCGCTCGTTGGATTACTCAACCTATCCTAGATTTAAATACTGCTGCTAAAAAAATTGCTAATAGAGAATGGGATAAAAAGGTAGAAACTACGCGCTCTGATGAAATAGGAGAACTAGCAAATTCATTTAATCTCATGGTAGCGAAACTGCAACAGTCATTTACCGAACTCAAATCTGTAAATAAAGCGTTATCAGAGAGTGAGAGCCAATTAAGGCAATTTCTCGAAGCCATCCCTTTAGGAGTAGCTATCCACGATTCGACGGGTAAAGTTATTTACTTTAACCCAACTGCAAAACAGTTACTTGGGATAGAAATAATTCCAGAAATTACTCCCGAAGCACTTGCCGAATCTTATCTACTTTATCGCCAAAATGAGCTATATCCTACTGAAGAATTACCCGCATTACGAGTCCTAAAAGGCGAAACACTAATTATTAACGATATAGAACTCCATCGCCATGGAAAAATTACTCCATTTGAAGTCCATGGTACACCAATTTTTGATGGTGAAGGCAAAATTAGCTATGCTATTATTGCCTTTGTTGATATTACCCAACGGAAACAAACTGAAAAAATATTAGCCGAGTACAACCGCACCTTGGCAGCCGAAGTTGCCCAAAGAACAGCAGATTTAGAGGATAGCAAACGCAGACTATCTACATTAATCGATAACCTACCAGGTTATGTCTATCGCGTTGCCAACGATCCGAACTATACACCTGAATTCATGAGTGAGGGCGTGTTCTTAGTCACAGGATATCGGCAGGAAGAATATCTAATCGATCGCACGATTACTTGCGCACAGGAAATCCACCCAGACGATAGCAAACTAGTTTGGGAAACTATCCAAAAAGCTGTTGAAGTACGGCAACCTTATGAATGTGAGTATAGAATTATTACCAAATCTGGTACTCAAAAATGGCTTTGGGAAAGGGGACGTGGTATCTATACAGAAAATAGTGAACCGCTCTTTCTAGAAGGTTTTGTTACAGATATTACTGAACGCAAACAATTTGCACAAGCCTTAATTGAAAGTGAAAATAGATTAAGAATAGCTCTTGATGCTACCAAAACTATTTGTTGGGAGCGAGATTTAAACACCAATAATATTCTATTTATTGGAACTATTGCTAATCCTTCAATTCCAATTATAATGTCATATTTAGAATCATTAAATGCGGTACATCCAGAGGATCGAGAAGAGATTCATCAAGCAAATGAAACAGCAATCGCTACATTAGGTTTTTTTGAAATTGAGCATCGAATTATCTTTGAGGAAAACCCAATCCGGTGGGATTGGGTTCTGACAAAAGCAAAAGTTATCCCTGATGAAGCGGGTAAACCAACTCGAATTATTGGTATTTCTATCGATATTAGTGATACCTATCGGCAAGCTTTGCAACGCAAAGAGATAGAGAAAGAAATACGTCAACTGACTACAGCCCTAGAAAATGCAGTAGAAGGAATCTCGCGGTTAGATAAGGAAGGGCGTTATATTACTGTTAATAAAGCCTATGCCGAGACTACGGGTTATCAACCCGAAGAAATGATTGGGATGGAATGGCCGTTAACCGTACACCCTGAAGATCTAGACAAATTGATCGCGGCTTATCAAGAAATGCTGGAAGTGGGTAAAGTAGAAGTTGAAGCAAGAGGCATTCGCAAAAACGGTTCCATCTTTTACAAGCAACTCGTTATGGTAACCGCCTACGATGAGGAACAAAACTTCATCGGGTATTACTGTTTTATGAAGGATATTACTGAACGAAAACAAGCAGAAATTGAATTACAACACGCCAAAGAAGCCGCTGAATCTGCCAACCGTGCCAAAAGCACCTTCTTAGCCAATATGAGTCACGAACTCCGCACCCCCCTCAATGGCATTTTAGGCTACGCACAAATATTTCAAAGAGATAAAAACCTTACTCTCAACCAAAAAGAAGGTGTTGAGATTATTTATAATTGCGGTAATCACCTATTAACCCTGATTAATGATATTTTAGATCTGTCTAAAATCGAAGCTGGCAAAGTAGATCTATATCCAGAAGAACTACACTTTACTTCATTTATTCTCAGCATAATCGAAATATTCTGCTTCAGATCTAAACAGAAAGAAATTAACTTTAACTATCTGGATTGTCAGCCACTTCCTACAGTCGTTTATGCCGATGAAAAGCGATTGCGTCAAGTTTTAATTAATCTTCTTTCTAATGCAGTCAAATTCACTAATACTGGCAGCGTAACCTTCAAAGTAGAAGTTATTGCTTCTGAAGAAAGGACAAATGACAAAGGACAAATTACCATACAAAAAATCCGCTTCCAAGTTGAAGATACTGGCATCGGCATGACAAGAGAAGAAATAAAAAAGATATTCTTGCCCTTTGAACAAGCAGGAAATCGTTATCAGGGCGAAGGAACAGGATTAGGATTAGCAATTACTAAGAAAATTCTTGACATGATGGGAAGCCAAGTTTTTGTTGAAAGTACTCCTGGAATTGGCAGTATATTTTGGTTTGATTTAGATTTGTCTGTACTGTCAAGTTCGGAACAGTTAATAACTGTCAAGTCTACAGATACAATCGTTAGCTACTCTGGTGCAAAACGAAAAATTCTCGTCGTTGATGACCGTTGGGAAAATTGTGCCGTTATCATCAATATGCTAGAATCTATCGGATTTGAACTAGCAGAAGCAGCAAATGGAAAAGCAGGATTAGAAAAAGCGATTGAGTTTCAACCAGATTTGATTCTCGCTGATTTAGTAATGCCAGTGATGGATGGTTATGAGATGACGCGACAACTTCGCCAATTACCAGAATTTAAAACGACAATTATTATTGCCGTTTCTGCCAATGCTTTTGCAGTTGATAGGGAACAAAGTCTAGATTCTGGTTGCAATGATTTTCTCCCCAAGCCCTTCCAATGTGAACAATTACTACAAAAAATTAAAGATTATTTGGACATTTCATGGATTTATGAAGAAATCGACGATAGGGAAGAAAATATAATTAGCCCTTCAGAAATGATCTTGCCCCCCTTTGAAGAATTAATTACCTTGTATAACGCTTCTCAGCTTGGCGATACCGATATTGTTGAACAGGAAGCTATCCGACTCCGAGAATTAGATCCTAACTATAGTTCCTTTACCAATAGAGTTTTGGAACTTGTAGAGGTGTTTGATTGTGAAAAAATTAGCAAATTAGTTGAAGGTTATTATAAGTAATAAGCTGATTTTATTCATTTCTCTTCTTTGCGTACCTACTCTACGAGAAGCCGCTGCGCGTCTATGCGCTTCCCTTTGCGTACCTTGGCGTTAAAAAAACTCTGTTCCACAAACCACTATCATAACCAAAAAAAAAGTAGCCCTACCAACTGTAGAACTACTAAACCTAGAAAAAATACTTAGTACAAACACAAATCGAGAGTTTAATACATTACACAGGAAGGGATAACTAAAATTTCCCAATAACTCCCAATTCATGTCCGTCCAGAATATAGCGGAGCAAACCTTACCGGGCTACACCCTGGACTTGGGTTACTTCAATCGGCTTCATCAAGTACAGCCGCAGGAATTGCCAACCATTAGAAACATAGTAGGGCAGCTTCTGGAACAATTGCAGGAATTTAGGAGAGTTGGCATTTGCGATCGCAGTCAACTTCTCGTTATTCTCGATACAGATTTCCAGACGTTCGTAGAATTCTGGTTTTTCCACATCCAAAATCACTGGGAAAACTCGTCCTGCGGTTTCGTTGGTCTTCTCAATCACGTATTTATCATAATCGCGGGCATTTAAACCAATCGTGGCATAGAACGCCCCACGCTGAATATCGTTCAGATACATTGTCACAAATACGGACAGTAAGAAGAACCGACTCCACAGTTTCGCCTTCCAGTCATTTAAGATACTTGGCTGTGCCCGCATAATCGCATCAAAGAAGTCCCCGTGGCGATTTTCATCTTGGCACCAGTTTTCAAAGAACCGGAAAATCGGATAAATCCGGTCTTCTGGATTTGCTTCTAAATGGCGATAAATGGTGATATAGCGCCAATATCCAATCTTCTCAGATAGATAGGTAGCGTAGAAGATAAACTTCGGCTGGAAGAAAGTGTATTTATGGTTCTTGGTGAGGAAGCCCAAATCCAACGACAGATTAAAGTCTGACATCGCCTTGTTCAGGAATCCCGCGTGCCGTGCTTCGTCGCGAGACATCAGGTTGAAGCACTCAGCTAACACTGGGCTTTTTCCTTTTAAGCGACGACCTAATTCTTTATAGAGGAGGAATCCGGAAAATTCTGCTGTACAGGAACGTTCTAGAAATTCGATAAACAAGCGACGGGTTTCACCATCAATATGATCCCAGGATTGCTGGAATTCCTCATCCCGGACAAAGTGGTGGCGATTGTAGTCAGTACGAAATTCTTCTAATATCGCTAGGAGTTCATCCTCATTTGGCGAGATATCCATCTTCGCCATCGCTTCAAAGTCTGTAGTGTAGAACCGAGGCGTTAGGAGGCTTTCCTTGGCGGGAGCTTTTATTCCTGGTCGCAGCTCTTCAAAGGCTGGTTTTTGGAGGGTATTTACCATATCCTTAATTTGCTTGTTATCTTTGTTTAGGATTTTGCGGTAGTTCGTGTCGATCTTTGATCGTATGACTCAATCCACCTAAAATGGAGGACTGCCTATTGAGTTTACCAGCCTCTTGGTGAGTGGAATAGGCAATTAACGTTAAGATTTGCAAACTCGCTTAAAATTTCTTAAAAGGGAACGGGGAAAGGGGAACGGGGAACGGGGAATATCGAAAACAATACCAAGTTGCTTTCAAATGTTGAATGTAGGACACTTCGTCACCATCTGTCAGCCCCAGGCGGGACGGAGGCTCTACAAGTTCCACATCTTTCCTGCAACTTGGTATAAATCTTGAAACTCTAGTTTACAGTTTCAAGGCGACCATAAAAGATCCCCTGAATTTTTAGCTCTTCAGGATCGTCAGCACCTAAGTCAGTATCAGAAGGCTGTTCGCTCTCAAAAGTCCCGGCAATTTCCCCGGTATAGGCATCCACCTTGGCGACTTGGAGAGAGATATTACCACTGCGAACTTCATATTGCTTAGTGTTGGAACGAGAAAGTTCCTCTTTATCAGCTTGAGACGGTAGGGCGACAGCATTATCATACCCAGCGGTGACACCGCGACCTTTAGGATCGAGGAAAGCCGCTCCCCGGTAGGAAGGAACTCTGAACTCGCCTTCAAAGTCAGTGGAGGTATTGATACTGTTCATATTTGGATCAGTCGTCGCGACTAAATTCTTAATCGTGAACATGAACGGTACTTGCTCACCTCCAGGTAACTGAACAGTAATGGCTTGGAAGTCAATCCCATCTTTCTCAGTGAAAGTCAGGCTACCATCTTCTTGAGCCTGTAAAGAGCCTGTGATTTGAGCAAGGCTAGAAGTGTATCTTGTCACTACATTACCCTCAACATATTCAGCCTTTAGCCGTTTGTTGGTAGGTTCTTCCTTAACAAAGTAAGTAGTTGGCTGCAAGCAGATATCCACTATGCTGTAGGACTTAGTCGGATCGATGGGAATAGAACCGCGAGTTGTTTCCGATAACTGCGGACATAAATTTGCTAACCCAGTACCTTTGATCTGATCGTAGGTTAGTAGTTCAGTGCTGGTAGCTGTTGCTGGACCTTCACTACAAGCGGTTAATACCCCCAGGCACAATGCCAGGAAGGCAACAATGATAGCGCGATACCTCATAATCAACCTCAATCGTCAATATCTGATCTGAAAATTTTTGTTATGGTGGTTCCTGGCTCGGGTTTGGTGTGAATAGGCTGTAAAAAGCGATTATCCTCTAGAAATCGAGGATAGTTATCGACAAATTACTCCACACCAACCTATTAGCGCTTGCGGCACACTGTCTATGGCGGCATCGCTAATTGACTACTCCCCTGCCTGAAGGCGAGGGGATTCTAAGCAGTTGCTACGAGACAGGGTAAACCCGTGCCTCTTCGCTCTGTTTAGCTGGCATCCAAAAACGAATGCTGAACTCCTGCGATCAGGAACAACGTTCTTAGCCCGACACCTTCGGCGTGAACCCTAGCTTTTCTTTAGAGCATTGTACATGGGAAGCGTCACTTTTTCTGTTCGATTGAGCGGCAGGCAGTCTCTTCTGGCTGGAGCCTTCTCGCCATAATCGATAAATATATGTAAAATTGCTCCTATGGAGCTGGAAAATAAATCGAAGTCAAAGTCCTTAGAAGTCCCACTGCAAGCCATTAGTGCCGAGATTTGGGTCTTAGCCAAAAGCCAGGAGGGGGATAGTCAATCCCTATTGGCTCTCCTGCGCACTTTAGAGCAGGCACATCGCGAAATTCGGGAAAGCTTATTTCAAGCTTCCTTACCGGATAATCGGCAAAAATTGTATGCCCTGCTCAAAAATATTGAAGAATCAGGGGGTTGGCCTTACGTTGAGCGGATGAAACTGCGATCGCTCTTAGCCAATCTACCAGAATCTCAACCACCTAACCCAGAAATGGGCGAAGCTAGCGAATCTTCCCCATAGTCCAGAATCTTTGGCTGTTAGAGGGGAAATAGGGAGTGGGGAAGAATTTTGTTCCCCACTCCCTACTCCACCTGAGTTCGGTGTTAGTAGTAGCCGCCCTGAAAGGGCTACTCCTAACTCCTAACCCCTAACCCCTAACTCCTAACTCCTAACTCATTCCCCACACTTCTTTTATGCAACAAATTAAATTTGGCACAGATGGCTGGCGTGGTTTGATTGCCGCCGATTTTACCTTTGAGCGTTTGGCATTGGTTGCGGCGGCGGCTGCTCAAGTTCTCAAAGATAGCTATGGTCAGGATACTGGTAGCAATACAATTATCGTCGGTTACGATCGCCGTTTTATGGCAGAAGACTTTGCCACAAAGACAGCACAAGTCGTTCAAGCTGCCGGATTTGATGTATTACTCTCAACAAGTTACGCCCCAACTCCAGCATTTAGTTGGGCTGCCAAACAAGAGAATGCTCTAGGCGCTTTTGTCTTAACTGCTAGTCACAATCCTGGCGGTTATTTAGGATTCAAAGTCAAAGGCGCTTTTGGTGGTTCCGTTCCTGAAGAAATTACCCAACAAATTGAAGCTAAACTAGCACAACCGTCAGTAACTGCCCAAACTCCGGGCAAAATCCAGACTTATGAGCCTTGGCAAAGTTACTGTGCAGGATTGCGAGCCAAAGTTAATCTTGATAGCATTAAAGAGCTAATTAGTCAAGGAAAACTAACCGTCTATGCCGATGTCATGCACGGTGCAGCAGCCGGAGGCTTAGAGAAAATCCTGGGGATGCCCATTGAGGAACTTAATACTTCGCGAGATCCCTTATTTGGTGGTGGTGCGCCGGAACCTTTGCCCCGTTATCTTTCTCAATTATTCAGATCGATTAGAAGTCATCGCCGTCAACCTGGAGCAGGTTTAGCGGTAGGGTTAGTATTTGATGGAGATAGCGATCGCGTGGCGGCTGTGGATGGGGAGGGTAATTTCCTCAGTTCCCAAATTCTCATCCCCATTCTGATCGAACATCTTGCTGAACGGCATCATTTTACCGGAGAAATTGTCAAAACCGTCAGCGGTTCAGAATTAATTCCCCGTGTTGCCCAACTTTATGGGCTACCTGTATACGAAACCCCCATCGGCTACAAATATATTGCCGATCGCATGTTATCAGCTCAAGTATTATTAGGGGGAGAAGAATCAGGTGGAATCGGTTACGGAACTCACATTCCAGAACGAGATGCTCTATTATCTGCCCTTTATGTCCTAGAGGCAATCGCTCAATCACAAATGGATTTGAGTCAACTATACCGCCGACTACAAGATCGTACTGGGTATAATGCTGCTTACGATCGCATCGACTTACACCTGTCAGGCATGGACGTGCGATCGCGCTTACTGGAACAATTAGAAACGCAGCCTATAACTGAAATTGACGGTAATTCAGTTATAGATTGCCAAACTACTGATGGCTACAAATTCCGCCTAGCTAATGATAGCTGGCTATTAATTCGCTTCAGCGGTACTGAACCTGTATTGCGATTGTACTGCGAAGCACCCACTATCAAACAAGTCCATCAAACCCTCAATTGGGCGAAAGATTGGGCAAATTCTGTTTGATAATTGGTTGTTGGTTGTTGGTTGTTGGTTATTGGTTGTTGGTTGTTGGTTGTTATTGTTTAATATAGCAATCGCCAAGGTGGTTAGGACATTCTAAATTACTGAAACCATTGATATCATTTTCGTCTTCCCCTAGTCCCTAGCTATATAACATAGCCAAGCAAAATATTACTGAATTACATTAAATAGATTAACCTAAAAGAAATACCTCCTTATCCCTATGACAACCACCACTCTCGCCCCACCAACAGAAATAATCAGACTCTCCGGTATCAGTTGGCAAACTTATGAAACCTTACACGCGGAACTGAGTATCAATCGCCGCTTACGCCTGACATACAATCGTGGTAATCTAGAAATTATGGCTCCTTCCCCTGAACATGAACTCTATAAAGAAGTAATGGGTCGTTTTGTGGAAACCCTAGCGGAAGAATTGAAAGTCAAAATTTATCCCCTAGGTTCCACAACCTTTAAACATCCACAACTCAGTGGTGCGGAACCAGATAAATGTTTCTATATTCAAAATATTAAGGCTGTCCAAGGTAAAAAAAGACTCAATCATGGGAAAGATCCTGGCCCCGATTTAGTAGTAGAAATCGATATTACTAGTGCTTCTACGGATCGATTTCAAGTTTATGCCGATTTAGGTGTATCTGAAATCTGGCGTTATGATGGGAAATCTTTTACAATTAACCAACTACAAGATAAAGAGTATGTAGTTAGAGAATACAGTTTATTCTTTCCAAATCTACCTCTATCGGAAATTACCCAATTTTTACAACAGGCGGAAACTATGGACTATTTAGAATTAGTCAGTGCCTTCCGAAATTGGATCAAAAGCCAAATTTCTCTCGGGTGAGGATGGTGCGTTAAAAAAGTGTAACGCACCCTACTGAATTTTAACAGAATTTATACGGAATTAACGTCTATAACGACCTTTCTGGGGAAAGACAGAAGTATAATTAAAATAATAATCTTTCTCAGAAGGTAGTCCCGTGCCGAAAATCACGATTGAAGTACCCGAAGAACTCTCTAACCAACTAGCAGAAATCGGAGATCGACTCCCCGAACTTTTGCGCTTGAGTCTCCAGCAACCAGCATTACCAGCTCATGTCTACCGCTATATCCTCAATTTTATTGCTAGCAAACCCACACCTCAAGAAATAGCTGCTTTTCGCCCCACACTAGAGATGCAACAGCGTTTGCGTAGTTTGCTTTTACGGAGTAAAGCTGGTGAACTTACTCCTACAGAGGAAAGAGAATTGAATAAATATGAGCAGATTAAACATTTAGTTATTATGCTAAAAGCGGGTAGTTTACCAAATTTTGTTAGTGCGCAGTGAGTACAACCTATATTTCAGCAGCACTCCGCCCCGTAAGTTTTTAGTAGGGCTTCAGCCCAACCGCGTCGATCGGATTTATAATCATATTAATCTAGTTAAGTGTGAAAATCACAATATGTCTTCAGAAAACATTGCTACCGTCATTAAAATGATGGAATCTTTATCTGAAACTGCTCAAGAGCGACTGATTGAGCATCTCAGAGAATATATTGAAAATTGGCGTAACGATCTTGAGTGGGATGGTTTAGTCCAGAAAACGCAAAGTCAATTAATTAATTCTGCTAAAGAAGCTAGAAAAGAAATTGCAGCCGGGAAAGCAAAACCAATGAACTATGACGAATTATGAAATCGGCTACTTTACCTTCTTTTTGGTCAACTTACCAATCTCTCGATCTCAAGATTCGACAACAAGCTAGAAAAGCTTACCGCTTATGGGCAGAAAATCCTTTTCATCCATCTTTACATTTTAAATGTATTAATCGTGAAGAAAACATCTGGTCTGTTAGAATAATATTAGATTATCGAGCAATTGGTATTCTGGACGAGGATACAGTTACTTGGTTTTGGATTGGCAGTCATGATGATTATGAGCAATTTTACTCATAAAGAGATATATCCCTCTTCTGTCACTCTAACCAACAACCAACAACCAACAACCAACAACCAACAACCAACAACCAACAACCAATGACAATACTCGTTGTCGCTACAGGAAATCCCGGTAAGCTGCGGGAGATGCAGGTATATCTGGCAGATTTAGGGTGGGAATTACAGTTAAAACCACCAGAATTGGAAATTGAAGAAACTGGCGATACCTTTGGGGCAAATGCCGCACTTAAGGCATCAGAGGTAGCAATTGCTACTGGGGAATGGGCGATCGCAGATGATTCGGGTTTGGCAGTTGATGCGTTGGATGGCGCACCGGGTATTTATTCCGCACGCTACGGCAAAACAGATCCTGAACGGATCGAACGGTTATTATTAGAACTAGGTAATGAATTAAATCGGGAAGCTCAGTTTGTTTGTGCGATCGCGATTGCTAATCCCGATGGTGCGATCGTATTACAAGTCGAAGGTATCTGTCGAGGTGAAATTTTGCGCACTCCTCGCGGTACAGGAGGATTCGGCTACGATCCAATTTTTTATATACCACAAGTAGGATTAACTTTTGCCGAGATGACACCGGAAGTCAAAAGACACCATAGTCATCGCGGCAAAGCTTTTGAATTACTCAGGGAG
>NZ_JAMZMM010000567.1 GCF_024178385.1 Limnofasciculus baicalensis BBK-W-15
GTTCTCAGTTTAGCAAATATTTAATATACTACTAATGATATAACAATAATTATCAATTGTTTGGCTGAAAAAATAGCAAATCCTATAGCCTAAGAGTAAAATACTTATACCAAACAAATATATCGGCAAATGACCACAAAAGATCTCATTCTCCAAAACCTCGATCAGCTTCCAGAAGATCTTTGGCGAGAAGTCCTAGATTTCGTCCTTTTCTTGCGTTACAAGCAAAATCGAACTGAAGATATTGACGAGGAAGACATTGAAGATTTAGCAGATGCAGAATCTGCTCTTGCTGAAGAAGGCTTCATTTCCCTAGCTGAAGTCAAAAGAGAATTGGGACTTTGATCGATGCCTTATGTAATTGGCTTTAAACCCTCAGCCCTGCGTCAACTCCGGAAGTTGGATCGAGAAAATCAAACTCTGTTGATTGCTGCGATTGAGTCTCTGTCTGAAAATCCTCGACCTGACGGCTGCAAGAAACTCAAAGGACAAACAAATCTATATAGGATTCGAGTTGCTCGTATTTACCGTATTGTTTACGAAGTGAAGGATAAACAGCTTGTAATTACCATTCTTAAAGTTGGTAATCGCCGCGATATATATCGACAATGATGGATATATAAAAGTTTTACCACTATACGCGATCGCTATTCGATCGCGTTTCAGAAGCTTTCTCTAAAATTTTTGATCGCCTCCAACAGGATAATATTTCTCCAGAAATCCTCTCCCATCCTCCTCATCTTTAATTACTCCATCTAAAGTGACCTCCAATAACGCCTGCAAAATCTCTTTAAATTGGGGTCCTGGTTTATAACCCATCCGTTTTAGCTCATTGCCATTCAAGGGAGGATGAACATTTGCCCAAATAGTAAAATATTGCCATATTTGCCGTCTAATTACTCTCGGACTATGGACTCCAATCAAAACTAACATCCCTCGATTATACTTACGCAGGAGTCGGACAAATTCACTGGTACGCCGACAGCGAGGAAGAGATTCAATTATCTCTTTTTGGGCATTTTCTAAATTCTGAAGCCGTTCGATACTATCTAAGGGTAGATGTAAATTTTCAGCCACTTTTCCTCTTTCCTCTGGCGCTAAATGGGCAATCAATACTTCCAGTATTATCTCCCAATGCCTTAAATTTTCACTCCGATCGAACCTTCGTAACCAACGATCGACTAAACGTACTCGCCACCACAATTGCTCATCTAAATGCAAATTAGGATGAAGACAGCGCAAGGCTTCTAAATGCCCTAAAAGTTGTAATGCTCTTTGCCAGTAAGGAGCCTGAAAAATATATTTTAATTCTTGTTTGAGTCTAGTTTGTAAGGCAGGCGCTTTGCTATTCTTAGCAAGAGATCGCTCGTATACGCCACTTGCCAAGGCATATCTAATATATGCTTCCGTTTGTGGTTCTATTTCAAATCCTAAACGAACAGCAAACCGCACGGCTCGATAAATTCGGGTTGGATCTTCGATAAAACTATTGGCGTGCAATACTCTAATTTGGCGCGATCGCAAATCTAATAATCCACCAAAGAAATCCAATAAAGGCAAGTCATATTTGGGATTTTGGCTTCCTTGTATCCGTTGGTGATTTGGGCTTATCCCTGGCTCATCCTGGGCTGGGGTAGGGGCAGAGTAAGACTTCGGGATATCAGTCAGTCTAAGTGCGATCGCATTTATGGTAAAATCTCGCCGATAAAGATCTTGGCGAATTGAGCTAGCTTCAACTTCTGGATTTGCTGCCGGATAGGGATAAAATTCAGTTCTAGCCGTAGCAATATCTACCCAAAGAGAACCTAAAATTGGGTCATTATGCCATAATAAAGCCGCTGTTTGAAAAGCACCATGAATCTCTAATCGCACTTTTGGATAACGTTTTTGCAGCGCCTTTGCTAGGGTTACACCTCCGCCCACATCTCCTGATTTATGAAAACCGTCTACCACTAAGTCAAGATCGTTTAGTAGTATACTTTTATCCTTATCTGCTAATAATAAATCTCTCACAGCACCTCCTACTAAATAGAGATGCCAACCCCGTTTTTGGGCTTCCTCTGCTGCTCTAGTAAGAAGTTGCCAAAGTTCAGGTGCAAGACGTTGTTGTAGATTAGTAATTTCACCAGTAATATTATTCATTGGCAAAGGACAATAATTCTCCCCACTCCCCACTCCAAAAAACCCACTCCCCACCTGATGGAGTTGCCGCAAAACGTCAGTACGAGTGACAATTCCGACTAATTCATCATTCTCTAAAACTGGTAATCTTCCAATATCATAAGTCACCATCAATGACTCAATTTCTGGCAGTGAAGTGAGGGGAGTAATAGTCTTGACATTTCGGGTCATATACCCTTTAACTGGTGCATGACTGAAACCGTGATGTAATGCCAAATCGAGATCTCTTCTAGAGATAATGCCCACCAATTTATCTGTTTCATCAACAACTGAAAGCCCCGAATGTCCATAACGTAATAAAATTCTTTGCGCTTCACTAATTGTAGTTTCTGGACGAATTGTCCGCACTGGAGATGACATTAATTCCCGTGCTGTTAGCGGTTGGGGAATTTGGTATTTCAGTTGGTTAATGAATTGTTCAATAATTTCTAGAGGATTAACTTCACGCAAATTAACTGCTGCTGCTTGAGAATGTCCACCCCCTCCCCATGGTTGGCATAACTCATTCAAATTAGTCCCCTCAATTCGCGTGCGCCCAATTATTGTCAGGCGGGAGTGGGGAG
>NZ_JAMZMM010000568.1 GCF_024178385.1 Limnofasciculus baicalensis BBK-W-15
GCTTTCATAGTTCATACTTCATACTAAAGATATCGATTACAGGAGACGGGTATGTTTGGTTTCGGATGGCTGGAAGCAGGGATTATCGGGATTGTTGCGCTGGTGGTTTTTGGTCCTAAGAAGATTCCGGAAATGGGACGAGCTTTGGGCAAAACCCTTACTGGCTTTAAGGATGAGATCAATAATCCCACGTCTGAGAAAGATAATACAGAAGAGGATAAATCTTAGATTCGTAGAGCAGGCATCTTGCCTGCCAATAGCTGTCCCCGGCGCAGGCGAGATACCCGCGCTACAAGTTTTATTGGAGAATTATCATGGTTGCTAGATATAAAAAACAAGGTAATTGGAATTTCTTTCTCAAGACATTTGGGGATGTTGTTGGTGAAGATGGTGTAATTCGCCGCAAGGATGAATTACTTACCTATGAATGTGATGGTTTATCTAGCTATCGGCAACGTCCGGAGTTGGTGCTATTACCTCGTACTACAGAAGAAGTCGCAGAAATATTAAGACTTTGCGATCTTTATCAGATTCCTTGGGTGGCTAGAGGAGCAGGCACTGGTTTGTCTGGTGGGGCTTTGCCTGTTGAAAATGGCATATTAATTGTTACTGCCAGAATGAATAAAATCATCAATATTGATTTGGAAAATCAGCAAATTGTTGTCCAGCCTGGTATTATTAATAACTGGGTCACGCAAGCGGTAAGTGGGGCTGGCTTTTACTATGCACCGGACCCTTCTAGTCAAATTATCTGCTCGATTGGTGGGAATGTTGCGGAAAATTCTGGTGGGGTTCATTGTCTCAAATATGGGGTGACAACTAATCATGTTTTGGGATTAAAATTGGTGATTCCCGATGGTAAGATTCTGGATGTGGGTGGCTCTGTTCCAGAAATGCCGGGATACGATCTTACTGGTTTATTTGTTGGTTCGGAAGGTACTCTGGGAATTGCGACTGAAATTACGCTTCGTATCCTGAAAAAACCGGAATCTGTTTGTGTGATTCTCGCCGATTTTACTAGTATGGAAGCTGCCGCGACGACGGTGGCGGATATTATTGGTGCGGGGATTATTCCAGCGGGTATGGAAATTATGGATAATCTCAGTATTAATGCTGTGGAAGATGTGGTGGCGCTGGGATGTTATCCCAGAGATGCGGCAGCTATTCTGTTAGTAGAAATTGATGGTTTGGAAGTGGAGGTAAAAACTAGTAAGCATCGGGTTAATGAACTTTGTAAAAAGAATGGGGCGCGGAATATTACAACGGCAAATGATGCGGAAACTCGGATGAAATTATGGAAAGGGCGAAAAGCAGCATTTGCGGCGGCGGGGAAAGTAAGTCCGGATTATTTTGTCCAAGATGGGGTGATTCCTCGAACTAAATTATCCAGTGTCCTCAAGGAGATTGAGGAGTTAAGTCAGAAATATGGCTATCGCATTGCTAATGTATTTCATGCGGGTGATGGTAATTTACATCCTCTCATTTTATATGATAATTCTGTACCGGGGGCATTTGAAACGGTGGAAGAAATTGGGGGAGAAATTCTCAAACTTTGCGTGAAAGTGGGGGGAAGTATTTCTGGGGAACATGGAATTGGGGCAGATAAAAAGTGTTATATGCCGGATATGTTTACTGAGACGGATTTGGAGACGATGAGATTTGTGAATGAGGTGTTTAATCCACTAAGATTGGCGAATCCGGGGAAAATATTTCCTACACCTAGAATGTGTGGGGAAGCCGCAAATCGACAAAGTGGAGAGAGGTTTAGGATAATAGAAAGGTTTTAGCTGCTGCTCAAATTATTCGCAATACTCAAAAATCATAGTGCTGTGGTGGAGGTCAAATCCTTCCTGCCTAAGAAACCCGGTTTCTCAGAGAAACCGGGTTTATAGGTGTGAGATTTAACCGACAAATTCGGGATAATTTTGCAAGTATTCTGCTAGGGCTTCGGAACCACCAATATGTTCTCCACCGATGAATACTTGAGGGACACTTGTTGCACCTGCAACGGCACGTAATGTGCGAGTAGTAATGCTTTCGCTCAGGATAATTTCTTCAAAGTTAATCCCTCTTTCCTTGAGCATCGCCTTGGCACGGGCGCAATAGGGACAGCCTATTTTAGTAAATAGGGAAATAAATTTGGGTTTGGCGGCATCGGGATTAATATAGTTTAGCATCGTGTCAGCATCTGACACTTCAAAGGGATCTCCCTCTACCTCCGGTTCGATAAACATTTTATCAATTACGCCATCTTTGACTAACATGGAATAGCGCCATGAACGTTTGCCGAAACCGAGGTTTTCTTTATCGACTAACATTCCCATCCCTTCGCTAAATTCGCCGTTACCGTCGGGAATTAGCTTGACATTTTCGGCGTGTTGGTATTTCCCCCACTCGTTCATCACGAAGGTGTCATTAACGGAAATACAGATAATATCATCCACGCCGTTTTGTTTAAATGCCCCAGCAAGTTCATTGTAACGGGGGAGGTGGGAGGAGGAGCAAGTGGGGGTGAATGCCCCAGGAAGGGAAAAGACAGCTACGGTTTTCCCGGCAAAGATGTCATCGGTTGTGATATCCACCCACTCGTTGTTGTTGCGGGTTTTGAATGTGACATTGGGTACTCTTTCACCTTCTCTGTTTTTCAGCATGGGTTTCCTCGCTTAGTTGTACTCGTTATGAGTTTGTATGAGTATATCATAATCGTAATGAGTACGAGTTGGCAAGTAAATCATCGCGAC
>NZ_JAMZMM010000121.1 GCF_024178385.1 Limnofasciculus baicalensis BBK-W-15
CACTAGAACCCACCAAAGTTCCCGCCGCACCACCGAGAAACCCACTTAAAAAGAAAGTAAAGGTAATATATTGCTCAGTATTAATTCCCAATAAACTTGCCGTTGTCGCATCCTCCGCCACAGCTTGCAAAGCCTTACCAATTTTCGTGTAATTAATTAAATAAGTCAACCCTGCCACAATCAGCGCTGACACTCCAAATATAATAATTTGAACTGTTCTAATTGCAATTGGTCGATCCACTGTGCCAAAATTAACTGATACAGGTAAGTTACCATAAATATTACTTTCAAAAGTATAACTCTCTGCCCCTACCAATAACTGAATTAAATTAACAATAATCACCCCTGCACCCAAACTAGAAACCAGTGTCAGGAGAGGATCTGCCCCTCTTTTCCGCAAAGGACGAAATGCTAATCTTTCCACCACTAACCCTGCCAATCCTGCCAAAATACTCCCTAAAAATAACGCGATAATAAAGGGCAATTGTATGGGTAATTTTGCATTTGCCAGTATCCCATTAAATCCAAACGCGCCTCCTGTCAAGGTATAAGTAAAATAAGCCCCCAATGTAAAAATTGCCCCATGAGCAAAATTAATAATTCCCAGAATTGAGAAAACTAGTGTATACCCTAAAGCAAAAATAGCGTAGACACTACCAATTGATAATCCGTTCAGAAATTGTTGAATAAAGAGAGTTAAATCCATATTGGTTGTTGGTTATTGGTTGTTGGTTGTTGGTTGTTTGTTGTTGGGTAAAAGCTTAGTTATTGATTTTTGCCAATATTTCCAACAACCAATTGCAAAGAACAAATAACAAACAACAAATAACAAATAACAAATAACAAATAACCAATTTATCTCACTTCAAAAAGGCAAAAGTCCCATTCTTTCCATCCGCATCCATTTTAATTTGTGCCACGAAAAACTGGCTTTGCTTCACCTCTCCCTCTGAATCGAATGAAATTGATCCTAATGGAGTTTCGTAACTTCCCACTAAAATCTGCTCGTTCAACTTTGTCCGTAATTCAGCTAGCGGTAACCCATTTACTTTCGTCTTGCTATCCAAAGCAGTTAAGGCTTCTACAAAAACTTGGACAGCGGCAAATGCTTGAGCGCTAAATTGGGGTGGATCTTGTTTCTTTTCTGCTTTATATGCTTCCCGAAATGTCTTATTAATTTCATTATTTAATTCGGGACTATAGGCTTGGGCAATAATAATCCCATCACAAAGTTTTTGACAAATGGGAAAGATATTAGAGGTATTTAACCCATTCCCACCAATAATTAACCCTTTGTATCCTAACTCTCGCAATTGTTTGACCAAATTCCCCCCATCTGCTGTCCATCCTGAAATAATAATTAGATCTGGTTTTAAGTTTATGGCGTTGGTGGCTTGGGTTTGGAAATCTGTATCAGTGGTTTGAAACTTTTGCACAGTAACTAACTCAAGCTTTTGGTCTTTTACTGCTTGCTGGAATGTTTCTGTTTCTGATTTACTAAAGGCATCATTTTGAGCGAAAAATACTGCCACTTTCTTAATATTCTGATTAAGCTTAATTGCTTCTTTCAAAGCATTAGGAGCTACAACTGATATCGGCGCAGAAACTCGGCTAATATACTTGCCGATTTGGGGAATATTCTTCGCAGTATTGGAAGCTGCGACAACTGGTATACTAGCACGTTCAGCAATAGGATCTGCGGCAAAGGCTTGTTGTGAGGCACTAGGCCCTACAATCCCAACAACTTTATCTTGATTAATTAAAGTATTAAAGGCATTAATTGCACTTTGTTCATCTCCACCTGCGTCTTGGAAAATTAACTTAATTGATGTGCCATTAATACCGCCTTTATCGTTAAAAAACTTTTCCGCAATCTTAGCACCAATAACTTGTTCTTGGCCAATTAAAGCCGTGTTGCTGGTTTGGGCAACGGCAATCCCAATAGGAATTGTTTTTCCGCTGGATGAAGTATTTCCGGGAGTACCGGATGTTGTATTACTAGGTTGATTTGTCTGACTACAGGCAACAACTAGTAACAAACTAAAGAAGAAGGGGAGAATCTGGGAAAATAGTCTTTTCTTGAACATATTATGAGTATGGGACATCTTAAGCGATTAAGTAAAGTATTATACTACTATAATTTGCGATAGCGTTAGCGAAGCTTGGCGCTAGCCTAGCGCTGCTGCAAGTAAATCCCGAAGTGCTGCTGTGAAGGGCAGATCCCACTCAAGCGGCTGTTTTAGCTATCCGAAAAGGGTTAGTTTCGTCAACATAGAAACCCGGTTTCTTCAAGAAACCGGGTTTCTGAGGTGTAAATGAGATTAAGTTCGCTTGAATACCTATAATTAAGGAGTCTCCACTCCCCATTCCCTATTCCATTTTTCTAAGCTTTAAACACCATCGCCGGATCAAGTCTGGTAACTTTCTGAATCGCAAAAATCGCTGAACCCACACACATTCCCACCGTTATGCCAAAAACTGCGATCGCGGATACGGGTGTAATTAAAATCAAAATACCCTGAGTAGCAAATGCCCAATAACTCACCCCATAACAGAGTACCATACCAGGAATATAACCAAACACCGCCATCCAAAGTGCCTGTTCAATAATCACACCATAAATTGTCCAATCTGACGCACCAATTGCCTTGAGCGTACCAAACTCTTTAAGATGATCCAATACAGAAGAGTAAAGAATTTGTCCCACAATAATTATCCCAACAATAACACCCACAACCGCTCCCAAACCTAAAACGAACCCAACTCCGGTTCGCTTCTGCCAAAAGGTTTCATTCTTCTCCAGTAACTCTTCACGAGAATAGGCTCGACTATTCGGCAAAGTTGCTTCAATTTTCTGTTTAAGTTTTTGAATATTCTGACCAGGTTTTACTTTAATCAAGACATAAGTAATTAAATCCGATGCTACTAACTTATTAGGCAGGGGCGGCGGTGCGATCGGCGCTGCTAAATCCGATGGAGCTGAGTAGCTATTCGTACAACTAAATTCCTTTGATTTTGATGGTAATTGACAGGAAACACTAGAAGTTTGACCAGAAGTTAAAATGGTATTAGCAGTTTCTAATGACATGAACGTAAAGGCATTAGACACGATAGATTTATTCCCTTGAGTGAAGCCAACTACTTGGGCAGGCAAGGAATTGACTTGTATTTTATCCCCAATCTTCTTGACACTTAGGGAATCCTGATTTGTCTTATCCACTATCAGCGTGTAAGGCTTTTTCAGTTCATCCACACTACCTTCGCTGATATTTATCGGTGTAAATAATTGTCCCTTTAGATCGAATCCGATAATTCTTGCCCTGGTAATATCTCCTTGAAGAGGCCGCCATAATGCGCCGCTGAAAATTAGCGGTTCTGCTATTTTCACTCCTTCTATCTTCCTGGCATCTAAGACGTAAGAAAGTGGAATTGGTAATGTCGTTTCCAGTTGCACTAGCGTATCTGATGAAACCCAAATATCCGCATCAGAATTGTACATTAATTGACCTGTCGAGCGAGTAAATCCGTTAAAAATTCCGGTTTGTAGGGTAACTAAACTAACAGCAAACATGATTCCTGCTTGGGCGACTAAAAACCGAGGAATATCGTTTAGTAAGTTTTTCCGAGCAAGAGATACCATTTTGGTTATTTGTTATTTGTTGTTGGTTATTTGTTATTTGTTATTTGTTATTTGTTATTTGCTAGCCCCATTTCCCACTCCCCACTCCCTACTCCCTACTCCCTACTCCCTAACAAGCGTACTGCAAGGATAGCAAAACCAAGAGCCGCGATCGCTTTCAGAATTCGAGGCGGAAATAACTGCGCCACACCTCCACCTACTAGTACACCTAAAAAGCTTGCCAAGATTAGGGCAATCACGGAGCCAAAAAATACGGCACGAGGAGACTTCATGCTACCACCAAGTGCGATCGCGGCTAGTTGGCTTTTGTCTCCAATCTCTGCTAAAAATACTGTGATGAAAGTTAATCCGAGTAATTGCCAGTCCATAAATTATTATTGGTTGTTTGTTGTTTGTTATTTGTTATTGGTTAGCTGATAGATTAACTCGCTGCTAGTAATTGTACTTCCATTTTGTATTATAGTGAAAAAGAAATGACTATATGCAACTTCCATAACAAGGCGACGGAAGACGTTAACTATAGTCTAGCTTCAAAGGTAGCCCTCAAGCTTCTACCACAGGAGCTACATCGCAAAGCTCAGATAAAGCTTGCTCGACTCAGTGCAGCAACCTCAATCCAGGATTTGCGAGAACTTCGGGGAAATCGACTCGAAGCATTACAAGGAGATCGTAAGGGTCAATATAGTATTAGGATCAACGATCAGTATCGGATTTGTTTCAGATGGGAGCAAGTGTACGCATCTGATGTTGAGATTGTCGATTACCATAGATGATTTTAGGGAAGGAAAAATATGGATAATAATCACATAACACCTGTTCATCCAGGTGAAGTTCTACAAGACGAATTAGACGAGCTGGGAATATCGCAAGCTCTTCTTGCCGAACACATAGGTATCCTCCCAAAAACTATCAATGAAATCTGTAGCTGCGAGAGGGGAATCAGTGCGGTAATAGCAATGAAACTTTCTCGTTCCCTGGGTGCTAGTCCACAGTTTTGGCTCAATCTTCAAAATAATTGGGAACTGAGTCAGCTAGATGAATCTGATTATAAAGACATCAAACCTGTAGCGGCTTAACAAGATAGTTAGATCCCGTAACTATTCCTTAAGCACCCATAAGGACGACATCCCACAAAAGCATAACAGAAATAAATAGTAAAAGTATTCCTGCCGATCTTTCCATTGTTTTCGGCGAAAGTCGATTAGACAACCAGTAACCAACAAGTACACCTAACAAGCTAGTGGCAATTAGTGCGATCGCAGCACCTGCAAATACAATCCAGGGCGACTGAGATTCCGCAGCAATCAAGAGGGTAGAAAGTTGGGTTTTGTCTCCCATCTCTGCTAGAAAAATAGTAATGAATGTGGAGCTAAAGATACTCCAGATACCATGCTGTTTTTGTCCTATTGATTGAGAATCTTCAGTTACTAATGATGGATTCTCTGATTCAGTTGGATTGTTGCCATCACAGGGAGTAGAGCTATTTTCCGCTCCTCCTGGGGTTGCGGTTTCCTCGGTGGTTGGCAGAGAATCTACTGAAGAAGGGGAAGATGGGATCACAGGTTATTACTGGTTAAGGTGATATTTTGACAATACTTTTCACATTTTATTTATTTTCCCATCCCGATTGCATGGTTAAACCGTAACATTTCCAAACTGCGATCGCCATAGACTCCCTCGATTTGCTCCTGACAGCACTCAATGGCAAAATCGTTTAACTCATCGGCTTCCACGCCGTACATCTCGTCAAAGATATCCGCCTCCACCCGACAGAAGCGGGGACGATTGGGATAGATGCGACATTCCCGGGTGATACGATCGAAGTTCACGCACCAGCCCCCTTCACCCACCATACTCAGATAGAGATCTAACTCCTCTGGTGTAAGATAATCTGCTAATTCCGGGCGCTCTGCTGGCTCCAGATGACAGCACGCACCACATTGCTTTACACAAAGCCAAGTTGCCATTACTTTATATACGGGCGAAAAAATCCCACTATATCTAGGTTAGCGGTTTTTTGTCCCAGTTAAGCCCCTATCGGTTTTTATTGCGTTTTGTAGATTTTTGTAAAGTTTGTTAAAAGCACGGTCAATTAGCCAGTAAAATCTAATCAACAGATTTTCAGTTTCCCTGTCAAAATTTATTCGGTCAATTCGGGAGGACAAAAGAAAAATGGATTTATTAGCGTTGAGTCTTGGTTTTTTGAGTGACATCAATTGGGTATTGATTGCTCAGTTAACCATGCTAGCATTAGTTTTGCTTGCAGGTCCGGTAGTCATCTTCGCACTAGCCGCTTTCAAAGGGGATCTTTAATGATTAATGGCTAATGGCTAATGGCTAATGGCTAATAGCTTAATAGGTAACCTCTAGCCCCCAGCTTCTAGCTTCTAGAAAGGCTAATGCTATAACTTTTCTGTTACCTTAGATCAATTGACAATTAGCAATTAGCCATTAGCAATTTATAATCAGAAATTAACCTTTACCCTCTATTTCCAAAGCACGAATTGCTGCTTTAATCAACTGAAAATAGGCAGGTTTAGTCACATCAACCTCTTGCGCCTCTTCCCGATTAACCCCCAATAGCCCAGTTTTCTGTCCTTTTTGAATTGCCAAGACTTTCCCTTCAGGATTTTTTATTCTTAATTCATTTAAGGATTCCCACAAGCTACAGGTGTAGCGACGGTTGTTGTGAGAAAATTCGGCTTTCTTAGGCGGTAATGGAGCAACACTACTAGCTCTAATCCCGACCAATTCCAATTCTACAGCAATATTACCATTCCAGCTATTTTCTCGCAGTTTATAGGCGATATCCACTCGCGACGGGATGGGGAAGTATTCACCCCAACGCCAAGCAATTGCTGTTATTTGATTGGGTTCGTTATCTTGACTGAGAGTTAGCTTGAGATGTCTATTTCCGACAACTTTTTGATCTACTACTCGCACATTGGGTGTCCAAAAAATTGGATCTGGATTACCAATTCCGCAGGGGTGGATGGTGTCAATTTGTTTGTAGAGGCGAAAGTTAAGTTGAGAAAAATTTGCCTCAGTATCAATTTCAATCAGCGGTTTTAGGTGTTCCACTTCCAGACATTGATGAGCAAATTCACTGAGAGATATCTGAAATGCCGATAAGTTTTCAGCGGGTAAAGAAAAGCCTCCAGCCGCTTTATGTCCACCATATTTACCCAGTAAATCGTGACAAGATTGCAATGCTTCAAAGACATTAAATTCAGGAATTCCTCGTGCTGAACCCCTTATTTTTTCTGGGTTTCCTTCTTCATAAGTACCAATAAATACAGGTACACCATAGCGTTCCACTAGGCGAGATGCTACAATCCCAATTACCCCGTGATGCCAGTCTGGTTGAACTATAACTAAAACGCGAGCTTCTTGCCAATCAATAGGAGTTTCTTCAATAAGTGCGATCGCATTTTTTTCAATTTGTTCGCAACGTTCCTGCCGCTCTTTGTTAATATGTTCGCACTGCGTCGCCCTTTCCAGAGCTATACCCGGATCGGTAGTCGTTAGTAATTCTATCACAATTTGCGGATCTGATAAGCGACCAACCGCATTAATTCTCGGTCCTAATTTAAACCCAATATCATCCGGCTTAAGTTCTTTTTGCTCTTCGCTAACTCCACCGATTTGGATTAATGCCTGAACCCCAGTTAATTCAGATTTAGGTAACAGTTTTAATCCACGCTTCACCCAGCGACGGTTAATCCCAGTTAACGGGGCTAAATCGGCAATTGTGCCTAATGTAAATAATTCTAATATTTGAGTCGTTAATCCTTTCAGTTGTCCCAATTCCTGGGCTAGAGTTACAGCTAATATATAAGCTACCCCCACACCAGCCAAACCTCGGTAATGAGAGGGTTCCGGAATCTGTTTTGGATTGAGAATAGCATCTGCTTCTGGTAGAATAGGCGGTAAATCATGATGATCGGTAATAATAATCGTTATCCCTAATTCTACCGCTCTCGATACAGCTTCGTGGGCAGAAATTCCATTATCAACAGTGAGAATTAGCCCAACTCCTTCACTAGCAAATTCTTCAACAATTCGCTTATTAATCCCATAGCCATCTTTCATCCGACTAGGAATAGCATAATCCACATCCGCCCCCAACCATCGTAACGCCCGGAGTAACAAAGCCGTACTAGTCATCCCGTCGGCATCGTAGTCACCACAGATAGCAATTTTAGTACCATTTGCGATCGCCTCCTTAAGTATTTCTACACTAATTACCAAATCCGGAAATTCCTCAACGGGTGGAGGCATCTCCTGAGATTCCGGATATAAATAGATGTAGGCTTCTTCCTGTGTTTCGATACCCCGATTAATCAAGAATTGGGCGAGGAGGGGAGAAAGCCTGGTACTTAAAGCAAGTTTGGATGCTAGCCCAACCTTTGCAGGGGCAATCCGCCAACGCTGACTTGGCAATTTTTGCGGAGGTTGAGATGGATTAGAATTAGATCTGCTTTGCACAAGGGTATTAGTTCAACAACATTAGGTAATAGTATCAGGTATAGGCGATCGGCGGGATAAAATCATTCTAATGAAAACCTTATGGCTGCTAAAACACCAATTCACTAATCCCAAGAATCCGGTTTCTGTTGCGGGGAATACCGGAATGGGAGTTAATACAACTGGAATCAGCCTGGTTTTTTCATCATTCTCCTTCGCCTTTCCCCACCCCCTCTTAAAATAGAATCAAAAAATGAGCGATTGCGATAAATCAAAAGAAGAGCTAATTCAGGAATTAGCCTTACTGCGCCGAAAAGTCGTTAAATTAAGAATCACCAAGCTTGCTTTCGATGCTCAACGGCAACTATTAAAAACCTTCGCCACGACAATGCAAACAGCAAGTGGAACCCTGATGATCAGAGTTTTATTGCAACAAATTGTAGATATTGTCCGCAAGCTAACAAAAGCGGAAGCTTGTAGTATGTTTTTGCTCGATACGAATGGTATTGTCAGTGAAAGTATCTTAGCTCGCGGTGCGACTATGCGAGGACAAAAACAGAGACTCATTGGTGAAGTTCTCGACAAGGGTTTAGCGGGCTGGGTCTATCGCAATCGCCAAATGGGATTAATAGATGATACCATGAAAGACGAGCGTTGGTTCACTCTACCCAATCAACCTTACACCGCCCGATCTGCGATCAGTATACCAATTATCAAAGCCAAACAGGTATTAGCAATTATAACTCTCACCCATGGAAAACCGGGATATTTTAGTCGGGAATTAGTCCACTTAATGGAAATGATTGCTGAACCAATATCATTAGTTCTCGATCATGCTCAACTCTATAATGAGTGGCATCTACAGTCAAGCCAAACAGAGCCGCAAACCAAAGAGTTATTCTCAAAAATAGCCGAGGAATCCTCCAGTGATGGAGAATTATCTTTATTTGGCATGTACATCCTTTTTGGCGAAGGAAATTTTCTCTATGTTAGTCCTCGGTTAGCTGAGATTTTCGGTTATACTTTCGGTGAACTAATCTCTTTAGAATCAGTTATAGAACTCGTCACCACTGACAACCGCAAGATTGTTTATAATCAAATTAATGAATGTATCACAGGGCGAAGCAAAAACCTATGTTGTAGATTTATAGGAGAGCGTAAAGACAGCAGTTTAATTAATGTAGAAGTTTATGGTATTCGCACCAAACTTTATGGTAAATTTGTTATTATTGGATCGCTGAGATTGGTTTAATTGTTGTTGGTTATTTGTTGTTTGTTGTTTGTTGTTCGTTGTTGGTTATTTGTTGTTTGTAAAATAACCAACAAGCCAATCCACTCAACAAGTGGCTCTAGATCCAATAACCAATAACCAACAACCAATAACCAACAACCAATAACCAATAACCAATAACCAACAACTAATAACCAATAACCAATAACCAACAACCAATAACCAACAACCAACAACCAACGACCAATAACTAACAACCAACAACTAACAACTAACAACCAATAACAAACAACAAACAACCAATAACATGACTCAACCAGAAGCACTAGAATCTCTCCTAAAAGCCGTTGCCGATGGACAAATCAGCCCGGATATTGCCTTTAAAAAACTGAAAAACTTGGCATTTGAATCAGTCGGAGATTTTGCCAAAATAGACAATCATCGTACCTTGAGAACTGGTTTTCCAGAAGTCATTTGGGGACAAGGAAAAACCCCAGATCAAATAGCTCAAATTATGGCAGCAATGCGACAACATAATCCCGTCGTGATGGCGACAAGAATTGAGCCAGATATCTTTGCCCAAATCCAAGAAAAAGTTCCAGGTATTCAATACTACTCAACTGCCCGCATTTGTGCGATTACTCCTGAAATAATTAAACCAAAATATCCTGGAATTATCGGTTTAATCTGTGCAGGAACCTCCGACTTACCAGTCGCAGAAGAAGCAGCAATTACCGCTGAACTTTGTGGTTTCCAAGTACAACGTCTTTGGGATGTTGGGGTTGCCGGAATTCACCGCTTATTAAGTCATCGACATATAATTACTGAGGCAAATGTTTTAATTGTAGTTGCTGGAATGGAAGGAGCATTACCCAGTGTAGTGGCAGGTTTAGCAGATTGTCCAGTAATTGCTGTTCCTACTAGTATTGGCTATGGTGCTAGTTTTGGTGGGCTGGCTCCCCTTTTGACAATGCTAAACTCTTGTGCAGCAGGGATAGGAGTTGTCAATATTGATAACGGTTTTGGGGCGGCAATCCTAGCTGGACAAATTCTCAGAAGCGCTCATAAATTACATAGCGTGACTGAAAAAAATCATGAGTAAATCGCAGGGTAACTACAACTGGTAAATATTTGGTGAATTTTCCAAAAATGTTTAATTTTGTATAGATCTATTGACAATATCAGTCAAACTGAAGAGAATAAAAGTGCTTCACGACTCCGAAGCTGACAATTAGCAAAATCCGGAGCAAAATAATGGTGTCAAAAGTTATCAACAAGTTCAAGTACTTAATCTGTCTCACTGTCTTAATTATTCTGTTTGTTCTCAATCTCTCACCGACTACAGCTTGGGCACAAACATCATATAAAGGCACATTCAAACTGAGCAAATCCTGTGATGCCACAACGTCAATTAGCGGAAAAAATCCCGTACATTTAACCGTGGGAAAAATCTACGAAGTAACGGGTTTAAATAAAGATGACAATGCCACCCACGCCTACATCACAGTGCCAGGATCTGCTAGTCGTTGGGTTGCTTTAAAATGTGGTACTCTTGGCAAGGGAACAACTCCTCTACCTACCAATAACTCTAAATTTCTCCCCTTCTTCGATAATATCAATAATCCCATCAATGTAGCCGTTGGTGGTAAGCAAGATCTCACACCGCCTCCTCCCACTTTAAATGAATTTGACTTAGCCATCAACGAATTATGTGGGGAACCAGGTACAGCGGTAAATTCAGGAGATTTCCAAGCAATGATGAATCAATTTCCTGATGTTTTAGCCAATATAAAAGCCCGCGTAGGGGGTTCGATTACACGAGGAAATACTGCCGATTCTAAATTTATCAACGATTTAACTAATCTTTGGTTTAAAACTGAGGGATTCGATCATATTTTCTGTGGTGAAGCGACAGGAAATACCATCGGTGGACTCCATTTTGTCGGGAGGTATCTAGATTTGCAAAATAAAGGATTAGCTGGGCGTTTACCGGGTGCTGATAATAAAGCAGAAGTTAAACCAGGTGCAGTTTATACTCTAGGCGCAGTTATGGAGGTAGGCAATCGCAAAATACAATCTCCTGTGAAAGGATACGGTTATACTTTGAATGCTGAAGATATTTTAGCGATCGCAACTAAAGCCTACAAAGATAACCCTCATTCAGGCACAACAACCAAAGCCTGTCTCCTCAGTGTCACTGACGATGGCAAAACATTTAATACCGTTTTTGTGACTAAGGAGAATAGCATTCGCACTATCTATCCTGATGCTACTCCTGACTATAAAGGAACATCGGCATGTAATGGTTAAAAGGTGAGAGGGAAGAGGTGAGAGGGAAGAGGAAAGAATCTAATTTCTCACCTCTCGCCCAGAAGTCAGCTTTCTTTAAGAAACCCGACTTCTAATAACAAATAACAAATAACAAACAACCAATAACAAACAACAAATAACATTATGAATAAAACCGCTCAACCAGGAGATCTCAAAGTTTACATTCAAGGAAAAGGATTCCCCATTCTCTGCTTACACGGGCATCCGGGATCGGGTTGCAGTATGTCAGTATTTACCCAGCACTTATCGCAACAATTCCAGACAATAGCGCCAGACTTGCGAGGATATGGTAAAACACCTCCTGATGGAGAATTTGAGATGATCGATCACCTGAAAGATATCGAAAATCTCCTTAATCGCCTTCAAATTAACAAATGTTTAGTATTAGGTTGGTCTCTTGGGGGGATATTAGCGATAGAATTAGCCTTAAGATGCCCCGAAAAAGTTAGCGGTTTAATCTTAATCGCCACCGCAGCCAAACCAAGAGGCAATCATCCCCCCATAACTTGGCAAGATAATCTTTATACTGCGATCGCGTCTATTTTAAATCGGCTCAAACCGGGCTGGCAATGGAATATCGAAACCTTCGGAATGCGATCGCTCTTTCGCTATCTCATTCAACAACATACTCCCACAGCCTATCAGTATATCGCCAAAGACGCAGTTTCCGCCTACTTACAAACCTCTCCTCAAGCAACTCGTGCCCTTAACAAAGCCCTCAAAGCAGGGTACAATAGACTATCAAATTTAGAACAAATTCAATGTCCATCCCTGGTATTAGCAGGGGAAGCAGATCGTCATATTACAGCCACATCAAGTCGAGAAACTGCCCAATATCTCAACAATTCTCATTGGCACTGTTATCCTAATACTGCTCATCTATTCCCTTGGGAAATTCCGGATCAAATTATTAAAGATATCGATAATTGGCTTCAACTCAATCCTCAAATGAAGTATGAAGGATGAAGTATGAAGGATGAAATATGAATGATAAAAGGATCTAACTATTTCCTGTTTCCCCCAGTTTTCAACCTTCAACCTTCAGCCTTCAGCCTTCAGCCTTTAGCCTTCAGCCTTTCTAAGAGAGTTGTCCACTCAAGGTAGGTATAAACTTACCGTTAATTGATTCTCCCAGATCCTCATCAAAAATCGTTAGATTAGAAGGTTTGCAGCGCTTCACAGTCACAGCAATACCCTGCGCCCCTTCGTTTTCCAAATCCTCAATATAGCCACTCTTAGCCCCCTCAGCCTCCTTCGCGCCCATGAATGGACCGAAATAATAGGTGCATTTCGGGTTGTCGGTGACTATTTCCACCCAAAAGGCTAATCCTAAAAATTCAATAATCTTGCTTAACATCGTTTTACATCCTTTTGATCTATTACAGGAGATACTATCCGGTCTTGTGAAGCCCATCGGAGGGTTTACATTTTGTTATACAACTTCACCTTTCTTTTTTCAAAGATTTTAGCTCGATCCCCTGCGATCGCCAAGGTATAGCAGACTGGACCAACGCTGACGATAGGTTTCATACAAGATCATGGCGGCTGCTACTGAGGCATTAAGGCTTGGTGTCTTGCCTTGCAGGGGAATCGAAACCAAAACATCACAGCAGTGTTGTGTCCGCAGGCTCAAGCCATCATCCTCTGAGCCGATGACTAATACTATTGATCCCTTAAGGTCAATTGTGTGTAGTAGTTTACCAGTCTCAGAAGTTGTGCCATAAATCCAAAAGCCTGCCTCTTTCAATTCCTCTAAGGCTCGACCGAGATTGACTACTCTAGCAATCGGAAACGTTTCTAATGCGCCAGATGCAACCTTCATCACCGTGGAGGTTAACCCGACAGCACGACGTTGGGGAATAACTAAACCCTGTGCCCCCAATGCTTCGGCTGTGCGAATAATCGCGCCTAAGTTGTGGGGATCGGTGATACCATCACAAACGACGATAACTGGGTGATCCGTTTTCGATTTTGCCTCTTCGATTAACTCCCCTAAATCCTTGTAGCTATAGGGAGAAGTTTGAGCCGCAATACCTTGATGATTACCTCCATCTGTAATTTGACTCAAGCGTCTCGGCTCAACTTCCTCAATCACACTTCCCTTGGCTTTGGCTTGTAGCAGCAAAGAGTGAAAGCGGGGATCGTAACGCAATTGGGGCAAAATCCAAATTCGGTTAAGCTGACGCTGATTTGTTAAGGCCGCAAGGACAGGATGACGACCGTAGAGTAAGTCAATATCTTCTGACATATCCGTGTCAGAAGTGGACTCGGTAGCGATTTCCTCAAACTTTTGGGATTTTGGGATATCCTTCAGTACTTTTTTGGACGGGATGGAAATACGAGGAGATGAGCTAGCACTCTTTCCTACCTGAGTGCGGATGATTTTTTTTGGGATTGGTTCCCCTAGTTTTTTTGGCTTACTTCCCTCTTCGCGAAAGGGCTTGAGCCGCTTAGGTTTACCGGAAGCGGGGAAACGACGATCTTGATTAGACATTTGTTTATGTTAGGGGTTATTGAAGTATGAAGTATGAAGTTTAAAGGATGAAGGATGAAGTATGAAGGATTAAGGATGAAAAGGATAAAGTTTAAAGGATAAAGTATGAAATGAGTTTTATAATTCATACTTCATACTTCAGCCTTCAGCCTTCATACTTCAGCCTTCAGCCTTCAGCCTTCAGCCTTCAGCCTTCAGCCAGTTCTAAATGAGCCAATAGTTGGGTTAAGCGTTCGGGATCGGTTAAATAAAGGTATCCCAGCAATGTCTCCAAGCTAGTCGCCTGTTGATAGATTTTGGCTTGAAGTCGTCGTGGCGTTCCGGTGGTAGCATTACGTCCGCGCCGCAATATTTCTAATTCAGCATCAGTAAGGTGAGGTTCGAGCGATCGCACAATATTCGCTTGACTTTCCGCCCTAACTTGTGCTACTACCTGCCCATGATAGTCAGAAACCCGTTTTGGTGGTAGCAAATAGCGGGTGCGGATATAAAGTTCATAAACCGCATCTCCTAGATAGGCTAAGGAGGCGGGTGGTACTTGCTGAAGAAGCTCACGACAATCCACAGCGCCACTCAATTGAGAGAATCGCACTTCTGTCCAAGAGAGCGCCTGATTAGTTTTCAATACTGTTGAAAGCTCTTCCTCCTCTGATGTCACAAGAATTCTCCGGGAAGTTCACAATACCACTCCTGCAATGGGTGGGAGGAAAAACAAAATTTTACCTCAATCTAGAGGATAGACATAGCCAGCTACTGTTATTTTGAAGAACCCCGCGCATGAATGCGGGGGATTCTGATCCTCATCGCTGAGAATCCACGCTCTCTAACAAATCTCACAATAATAATTGCTTAATTTCCAGAGGCTTCCCAGGCTCAACATACTGCTGTTGATGCTCCCTATCAGAACTAATCTTGATAGATTCCTTGGGCGTAAATTCCGGGATGACCTCCCGTATTTTTAATTCAATTCCTAATTCTTTCAGTCCCCGTTGTCTAATAACTACAGCCGCATCTATATCGGCATCTGCTATATTACCACAATCCTCACAAAGAAATTTTTCTTTGTCTCTATTTGTCGGACTAATATAACCACACGCAGAACACTCTTGAGATGTATGTTTGGGATTAATTTCATGAAAAAGATTGCCTAGCTTTGCAGCTATTACTTTGACTTTCTCTTTCAATGAACCCCAAGACGCATCCCAAATTGCTCTATTTAACCCCCTTTTTGCTAATTGTCCATTTTCTAAATACTTCCCTGTTGTCGAGTCAATTTTTGGGCGACAACGTTTCATCATCCCCTTAACATTTAAGTCTTCAAAGATGATACAGCACTTAGTTTCTGAGTTTAATTTGTGTGCTAGTTTCCAGTCAAAAATACTCAAAAACACAGTTCCCGTACTCCCCTCAGAAAGTTCCCAGCGGGTTTTTAACCCGCGAGAGTACTTCACCACAATTTGCGTTGCGGCTTTTTAGCTAGATTTACCCTTAATGTTCTCTAATGCCACTTCAACCGAAGTTTGAAGGGAGAGAAATTTTTCTAATCGCACTAGCTTTACGGTTTGAGTCACACGGGCATTTGTTACAATTTGTAATGTCCCTTCAGCAGTTTGAGCTTGTTTAACTAACTGTACCAAAGCTCCCAAACCCGAGCTATCCACAAAGTCGATCTTGGAAAGATCCAAAATAATGTGCTGCGGTCCGTCATCAATACATTTGCCGACTACCTTCCGGAAGGTAGGTTCGGAAAAAGCGTCTAACAATCCAGTGAGGCGGAAAAGTTGATAATTTTCCCTCACTTCGCGAGTGCCCCTTAAGCTGAGTGTCAGGGTTAGTGGCTCAACAATAATACCCTCCTAGCTATACCCAGTAACATTACAACATTCACATTTTTTACTCCAAAAACGCTTGTTAACTGGTGGGTCATTT